>VXRD01000159.1 GCA_009838845.1 Gemmatimonadota bacterium
GTGGTGGAGCGGTGTACAAGTGCGCCAGCACTTCATCAACAGGTTCATCCGCTATTTCTGCTTGACAAAATCAATACATAAGTGTATATTTTTATTATGGTTAAATCATTTAAATACAGATTGCGACCCACCAAAAAACAAGAGAAAATCTTGCTGGCGCATATTGAGCAATGTTGCATTCTCTACAACCAACTCCTCTGTGCAAGAATACAAGCATGGAAAAAGAATAAAGAAAGTTTGTCGCGCTATGACCAACAAGAGACTTTGCCCATGCTTAAAAAACAATACAACCCTTTTTCTCTTGTCCATTCTCAAGTCCTCCAACAAGTATGCCAGAGAGTAGATTGGGCATTCAAAGGTTTCTTTCGGCGTCTCAAACAGAAGTCAAAGACGGGCGAGAAAGCAGGCTTTCCCAGATACAAGAGTGAGAACCGCTATGACTCTATCACCTATACTCAGTTTGCCAGCAGTTGTCGATTGGACGCCAAAGGCTTGCGATTGAGTAAAATAGGTTGCATCCGTGTCGTTCAGCATAGACCGCTTGAAGGTATCCCTAAGTCTTGCACAATCAGACGCACAAAGACGGGCAAATGGTTTGTGTCTATCTCTTGCGATATGGGCGATACGCCTGAAAAAGCAGACACAGGCTCTGCTGCTGGCATTGACGTGGGTCTTACGTCCTTTGCAGTAACCAGTGACGGCGAGAGAATAGAGAATCAGAGATTCTTTCGCCAAGAGGAAAAGAACCTTGCCAAAGCACAGCGCAACTGGGACAAAGTGAAAAAAAGACCCAAGACCGATCTTGTCAAAGAAAAGCGTCGCAAAGTCATTGCCAGAGTGCATGAGCGTATCCGTAATAAGCGACATAACTTTGCCCATCAAGAATCAAGAAAAATGGTCAATCGTCACGGTTTCATTGCCGTCGAGAAACTGGACGTTAAAGATATGGAAAAGAATAGACGATTGGCTAAATCAATAGCAGACGTAGCATGGTCCCTGTTTCGGCACTGTCTCGAATACAAAGCGGAAGAAGCTGGTATTGGATTCAAGGCCGTTCCACCTGACTATACGTCACAAGATTGCTCTGCATGTGGACATAGAGAAAAGAAACCACTGTCTCAGCGTGTGCATCATTGCAAACAGTGTGGGTATAAGACGGACAGAGACCACAATGCTGCGATAAACATATTGGCGTTGGGGCTACAACGTCAGGTGGCTTGACCGCCAAGAAGCCCACAGGCTTTAGCCGTGGGAGTAGTCACCTGCTTAAGCCACTCGGCATATTCTTGTTTTGCTTCTTCGTTCATCGGGTGGTATTTCGCCACATTTCCAGTTTCCCGGATCTTCATCTTCTCAAATATCTCCCGGTCTTCTTTGGGCTGACACCATTCGATGACTTTCTCCGCTATCTTCGGCGGCACCACCACGGCTCCATCATCGTCTGCTACAATAATGTCGCCGGGGAATATCAACACGCCGCCACAGCCTATGGGCAGGTTGTAATCCCAGGGGTACATCTCGAAAAACCCGGCATTGGCCGGTGTCCCTCCCCGGGCGAACAGAGGTAATCCCAGATCGAGCGCGCTGGGCAAATCCCGCAGGCATCCATCTACTACGATCCCTTTTCCCCCGCGTGCCTGCACTCCCGTCATCAACATTTCTCCCAAACAGCCCGTTTGCATGTGTCCCCGGGCGTCAATTGCCAGCACGTCGCCCTGTTCGATCGACATAATTGACGCCCATAGTGCCGATGTTTTTTCTGTTTGTTCCTCGCCCAGGCCCTCGATAATATCCTCCCGTTTGGGCAAGAATTGCAGGGTCACTGCCGTGCCCACGGCTTTCATCCCGGGTGTCAGGGCTTTTGGTCCCAGCATCGCATGCCTCAATATTCCCTGGCTGCGCAAAAACGTCGAGATGCTGGCTACGCTGATGTCCCAAAAAGGATCTACCAGTTCGCGGGAGGGGCGGATTATTTCTCTGTTATTCATGGGAGTTCCCCTTCTAAGGTAGCACGCGCACGCGTTGCAGTCGCTGTTCCTCTTTGATATGTGTGTACTGCGTCTGTTGAATCCGGTGCGTCAGCAGGCGTTGCACAAGATCCAATGTTACATGTTCGTAACCAGCTACGCCTGCCAGATTCTGCTGTTCCAGCGGATCCACTGTTAGGTTATACAGGTGCTGTACGCCACCCTGTTCCGGATCGAATACCAGTTTCCAGTTTCCGGTGCGCACCATCGCACATGTAGCCAGTTCGGCAAATACCGCGTTTCTCCCAATGTGCGGTTCCCCCCGGACCAGGGCCGGGATATCCAACCCGGGCCGGCGGCGGTCGAATGCGAGCCTGGTCCCTGCAAGGCGAAGGATTGTCGGATACAGGTCGAGGTGAGACACCAGCGCCTTGCTCACCCGCGGCCCATTCATCCGTTCCTCTTTTGGGATTCCCGGACCGCACATCAAAAACGGCACGCCTGCACTGTTCTCGTAGAAATACCTCTTGTCCAATATCCCATAATCGCCCAGGCAGTCTCCGTGGTCCGAAGTAAAGATGATTACCGTATTATCGTATATTCCCTTCGCTTTCAGTGTCGCTACCAGTTGGCCCACATAAGCATCAATTAGCGCGCATTTGTCCATATAGTGTGCCCGCCTCAGTCGCACCGACGCTTCGTCCGGTGCTCCCAGGGATGGCGACATTGCCTCGGGGTCGTGTTGCAATTCGCCCGGATGCCACATCGGCGGATGCGGCCCGATAAATGACAGATTTAAATAAAAAGGCCGGTCCTTTATATAGTCCTCCACGAATCGGATCCCGTTTACCCCGATAAACCCGTCGGCCGTCTCGTCTGGGTCGTCGAATACGTGCCGAAATCCCCCTTTGCGAAGCGCCTTCCGGAACGTCTCCAGCTTTCCTCGTTTTTTCAGGTAATTCGTGTACTCATCGTCATTGTGTCCGTTTTCTCCGTCGTCCTGAACCTGAAATATATAGTCGAATCCATAACGTCTCAGTTCTTCGTCGTTTTCCGTTACATCAATGCAGTACCCGTAGCTGTCAATATAATGGTGCTTGCCAATCATTGCCGTATAATATCCCGCCTGCTGAAGGTGGTGCATAAACGTATCGTCCCGAAGCTCTGGGTGAATCACATCGGCCTGGTTCCCGCATACTCCCGTTTGCGATGGGTACATCCCGGTGATGATCGATATCCGCGATGGCCCGCACAGCGGCGTGGCGCAATACGCGTTGGTAAACTGCGTTCCCTCTGCAGCTAAGGCCATTAAATTGGGCGTGCTCTTTCCCAGCGCATCGCGCCGGAAATGATCGGTTAGAATGAGAATAATATTGGGGTGTTTGGCAGTGGACATACAACGCACTCCTCTTGTGTTTGTTTCCAGGGAAATGGGTTGTTCAAAACTCATTTGACAAACGGATTCTTTCCTCAATGATCTCAATCAGGCTTTAACTCCAGATCCAGAAACGCCTGTTTCTCTTCTCCCGAGTGCAGGTCTTTCACCCGCATATTCAGCCGGAAATCCCCCTTCCCGGCATTGCTCAGATCCAGCGCCAGATACTCCGCAGAATCGGGTGTATTTCCCAGATATTCTACTTCTACGGAGGTTGTGGGTTTGTCCTTGCTGCCGAAGATCCTGAGCAAATCCTCGAGTACTGTATTCGTTTCTTTTTGGATTTTTGCCACCGTATATTCGATCGCAAAAGACGTCGTCCCGAACTCATCGGGTGTCAGATTATAGACCTCGAAATATACATACATCGGCCGTGCCGGGTCGAACCGCCGCGTCGGATTGGGTACCAGGCGGTGGTCGCGGAAGGCAAATCGGCCAGAATCCGCAGCCGCAATTTCATAGGCCGGTACAATGCTGCTCACATCCAGCCGTACCTGCGAAAATGCCGGTACCTCCAGTGTTCCCTTCCACCCTCCGAAGCGTCCTTCCCGGGTCTGTTGTATAAAAAAGGCATTGTTATAGGTATCTGGCTCTACCCGAAATCGAATCGTGCCGAGTCCCATCCCCCCAAACCAGCGCATATCCCGCCGGATCACGCCTTCCCGCTGCTGGACGACCCGGTTCCAGTTTCGATCGTGCAGCGTCATGCCATATTCGTAAACCGCAGACGTATCGGCCAGGTTCTCCAGATTTTTATCCGACAGCGGAACCCCGTAAAAACACACGGCATCCGTCTTCTCTTTCCCTTTGAAAAATCCGATATACATATGAAAAGGGAGCGGGTCAACATCCAGCCACGTATGGCGGTCCGTACGCAGCGCCACATCCACTGCCCGCCGACTCTGCAGGGTAATCTCATTTTGAATCTGCATCTGGTAGAGTGGGTCCTTGAACCTTTCTGGATACAAATAGGGCGGCCCCCACATGTCCCGGTCCTCCAGCGTGGGCGGATAGGGTGCCAACCGCCAATTGTTCCGCGTCCCGTGTCGGTCGATATTAAAATGGAAAATCATCTGAGGCAGAGCGGGCGTCGGATCGTAGAACCAGGATTCGTTTTGGATCAGATCCTGGTCGATAGTTCGGGCACGGTCGGCCGGATCTCCGTGGCGAATATAGATCAGCCCTTTGTCGTTCAGCCGGTCGTTGAGCGCAAAAGCAGGCGGGAAATTGAATACGCTCAGTTTGTCGGGATTGTTGAACCACGCGCGCAGTCCGTCATACCGGTAGTACGTCTCGGCCATCATTAAACGCCTGTAATGTTCGGCCAATCGGGCGTTATGCGACAGGGCCGGTGTGGGGTCTCTGCGAAGCCAGAAGCGTCGAAAAAAGTCGGCATAGTCCTCCGGTGTGACCAGGGACAGGAACCGTTGCAGTTCCCTATCTGTCACAATATACTTCACATCCTCGAAAATCAGTTCGGCATCCAGGCGGTTGCGGATATGATCGACCGCTTCAAAGAAAAACCCCTCGGCCATTTGCGGCGAACTCAGGGTGTAGTACACCCGGGCAAGAGACAATCTTGCCGGCGCCGGGCTGATGGCCGAATCCGATGCTAACCAGGCCTTCAGCGCCCCGCCAGCCGCTTCCAGATCCCCAGATAGTCGTTCAGCTTCTCCCACAAAATAGTCCGCGTGCTCGGTCTCTTGAGTCTCCAGCCAGCCTTTCGCTTCCACTGGATCCCCGTGGTCCAGCAGGTAGCGGTAGAGCCGGAATAGTCCCCGCTGGATGGCCGTCAGATGCGGCTTTGTCGCTGCCTGTCTGTGTCCGAGATAAATCGCCTCTCGGTACTTTTCTCGGTACCGTTCTAATGTTGCATACTGATAGAATCCGTCCAAGTAGAGCGAATCTGCCACAATGAGCCGCTTAAAGTATCTCTCTGCTTTGTCCCATTCCCGCTTCCGAAACAGCGTCGCCTTGAATTTTCCCGTTTCGCGGTGGCTAATAGCCAGGTTGTAAAGTGCCTCCGGGTCCTCTGGAATCGTTTTTAGAACCTTTTCGTACCACTTCTTCGCCTTGCCCCAGTCCTCCTGGAGAACTCCCACCTTCCCCAGACCCTTTATCGCCGGGACCAGCTTTCGATCCCGTTTCAGGGCACGCTCAAACGCATCCTCGGCCTCGCGGAACTGTTTCTGCACAATCAGTGCATGGCCTTCATCCACCAGCCGCATGGCCTGAAGGGTCCCCGTCTCGTCAGCCTGCGCTATGCCGGACGCCAGGACCAAAACAACAAACACGCGAAACCAGAAGTGCCAGATATCCATAAATATCTCCAAAGGAGTCAACGCGTTTCTGCAACTACCGGATTGCGCAAGATTCCGATCCCCGAAATCTCAATCTCGATCGTATCGCCGGGGGCAAACGGCCCCACTCCAGACGGTGTTCCGGTCATGATCACGTCGCCCGGCAGCAGGGTCATCGCCTCGCTGATGTAGGAAATCAGCTGGGCAACCGAAAACAGCAGGTCGGATGTATTGGCCTGCTGCCTGACCTCACCGTTCAGCCGAGTGGTCACGTCCAGATGGGTCGGATCCAGCCCGGTTGCAATCACCGGACCGAGGGGACAGAAGGTATCGAATCCCTTCCCGATGAGCATACAGCCCAACGCCATTTCAGCCGCCTGAATCACGCGTTCGCTCACATCGTTGCCGCAGGTATAGCCCAGTACGCAGTCCAGGGCTTCAGCATCCGACACTCTTCGGGCCGTCTTCCCAATGACAACGGCCAGTTCGCATTCGTAATGGATCTCCTTGCCTTGATGGGGATAGATGATCGGCTCTTCGGGGCCGATGACTCCGGTAGAAGGCTTCATAAACAGCATCGGAAACGGGGGCGGATCCTGGCCGCTTTCGCGGGCGTGTTCTGAGTAGTTCAAACCCACTCCGATGACCCTGGGGGCTTCGACCGGTGCGAGTACACGCACCTGGTCCAGATGTGTAACTACATCGCTGGTATCCAGGCTTTCGAAGGGAGAATCGATTAGCCGACGAACTGTACCATCCTCCTCCAGAATGCCGTAATGGATTTCCCCATCGGCGCTATACCGCAGAATCTTCATTTTTTTCTCCTTTCAGACATTGTCCTGTTCAGACCGGTCAGCGCTTTCCACAAAAGACCGGTAGCATGTGTTCACATCTGCCTCCTCTGCATCACCGTCGTGAACAACAACCCGCACGGCCAGATCCAGGACCTCATTCCGGTTGATTGCCATTTGTTTTTTCGCAAACGGATTCAACGACAGGATGCCCCAATCGGAAACGTACCAGGTCTTGCAAGCAGTAGCCGGATAGGAAAACAGAGCCACACCTGCCCGCCTTTTAGCTGCAATCGTTCCCGAACAATCTACCCAATCGGCGCGTTCTCCCGAAATCACCTCGCTGCTGGAACGGCCAGCAGAATCGGTCAATCTCCCCCCACTGGTTGCCCGCAATGCCTCTGCCATGCGGACTCCGAAATAGGCGTGTCGCGTAGGACCAATATGGATATCCCAATCAGTCGGTCGTAACTGCGAGTGGATGTCGATCTGATTATTTACTTCGCCGGGATAGATATTGATCGTCCTTTTTTCGACGAGCAGGGTGCGCCCCTCGGGAGCGGCCCACTCGGAGGGTCCCTGCCAGTTGAGCGTCTGAATCAACCGGAGATGCGCTTGCGAGACCTCTGTGCTTTCGACCGACACGCTCAGGATGCGTCCGGGGGCGCGTCCCTGGAAGGTTTCGTTGACGTAAAAGTTATAGGTAGCTTCCTCATAGGTGCTCGTGGAGAAAGGCAGGCGGCAATGCACATGGTCGGCGCCGATCCAGAGCGAATTGTGGTGCGGGTGATCTACCGGACTCTCGGTGGTCACGGCAAAGCCGGAAGGCGTGTACACCGGGAAGAGATAAGCGCGGAATGCCCCCTGGCTCAGGGACGCAATATCCCGTCCGCGCCAGCGCACGTTCAGCCGATGGGACCTGGCCCAGGCTCCTCTGGACAGAGAGACGACGTCGTCTTCAACGGAGAAGAACGGCATGTTCACCCCTTTCATTAGTCCTTTTTTTTGATTTAAAAATAATTCTGTACGGGTCATTTGCACAGATCTTTTCAGGTCTCCACTCAGAGCACTTCTACTGTCCGTCGCTCTATTTCCTCCCAGTCCAGTTCCACACCCAATCCCGGTCCCTGCGGCACAATCAGGTACCCCTCTTCTATCTGTATGGGATTCTTCACGAGCGGATCCTCGGTCGGTGCCTTGGGATTTACGCCGTTCAATTCAAAAAACTCGCAGTTGCTCATCGCGGCCAGCGCCTGTGCATGGGCAAAGCAGAACATTGGTCCGCGCTCGTGTACCTCGCACGCCACTCCGAATGCTTCGGCCACATGCGCTACCTTCATCAATCCGGTAATTCCACCCGATACGATCGCGTCTCCCCGCACAATATCCGCTGCGCCTTGAGCCAGTAGCGTCGCTACATGGTGAGATCCTCCGAATACCCATTCCGATGCCGCTATTGGAATATCCAGGGTATCGCACAGTTTTTTGAGTGCTGTAATGTCCCACTCCTGGAGCGGTTCTTCCAGCCATTTGTAGTTCAATTCCTCCAGTGCCCGCCCCACTTGCACTGCTTCCGGATAGGTGTAGATCTGAACGGGATCGTGCATCAAGGTGAACCCATCACCCAGCGCTTCTCGCACGTTTCGCGCGACCTGGATATCCGCTTCAGGTCCCAACCGGCTGTGTAGTTTGTAACCCTTGTACCCCTCTTCCTGTACTTCCAATCCAAACTCTACAAATCGCTCCGGGTCTGGATAATTTCCCGAACTCACATACGTCGGTATTCGGTCGCGAAACGCTCCCAGAAGTTTGGCCACGGATAGCCTGGCATATTTGCCGGCGATATCCCACAGTGCCACGTCTGCATAGCTCATATTCCACGGGTGTAGCCAATTGAAGCGGTTGGCGAACCACAGCTTTTGAAAGATGTATTCCCGGTCCAGAGGGTCTGCGCCCACCAGTTCGTGTCGGAATGCATCCAGCCAGGTCTCTGCAAAGGCCCGGGCTGGTCCCCAGGTATAAAATGCCGTGGACCAGCCCTCGATCCCGGTGTCGGTAATTACCCGGATGAAACACAATTGGTTCGGCTCATGACCCGGCGTTGCCCGCCTGTCGAATTGAGACCGAAGCTGTCCGGGTATTACGAACATGGTTCTTATAGGGCGTTTCCCTTCCATCTCTATGAGATGGATTTTGACCTCTTTGATTAGCATTGCGCATACCCTCCGTTGGAAATTACTGGTGGACCTGCCGCAAGCGGTCGCGAATGATGCGTTTTCTGTCTGCGGGATCCTCTGTTGGGAATTGCATGCCGATGCGGGTGAACAGGGGTTTGTACCCGCGGGCGTGGTTGAGTTGCGTGTCGGTGAGAAATGTCAGGAGTCTGTTGCGGAGACGCTGGGCTGTGTCTGCATGTGCGGGCGACTGGGCCAGGTTCTGCATTTCATGGGGGTCGTTTTGCAGGTCGAACAGGCGTTCATTTTGAGCCTGGATGGACCATTTCCACCGGGTGTCGCGCACCATGTAGCAAAATTGGTCGTTGCGGGAGATTTCAGAGAAGACGGCGTCGTGAACGCTGTCGGTTTCGCCTCTGACAATAGGTAGGAGTGAGGCTGCCTGGCAATAGTCCGGGATTTCCGCACCCGCGAGGTCCAGGAAGGTTGGGAACAGGTCCAGGAAGGAGACGGGTGAGGCGTTGCGGTGTCCGCTGGCGACGGGCGCAGCTGGTCCGCTGATGATTAGGGGTACGCGTGCCGATCCCTCTTCGAAGCCGGTTTTGGAGACGAGGCCGTGCTCTCCCATGCGTTCTCCGTGGTCAGAGGTAAATACGATGACGGTGTTTTCCCAGTTGCCGCGTTTTTTCAGGGCGGCTATGATTTCTCCTATGCGGTCGTCGAAATGGGTGATTTTGCCCATGTACTGGGCGGTCATTTCGGCGATGGCCTGCCGACCGTATTTGCAGCGTTTTTCGTTGTAGTTTTCTGGGAGGACGATATCAGCAGGGTCGTACACTTTGGCGTATTTTCCGGGCGCGTCCAGAGGTGTATGGGGTCCGGGGAAGCTGGCGAAGAGGAATAGGGGTTTGTCGGTGGGTGCGCGGTCGAGGTACGCCAGTGTTTGTCGGCATACGTAGCCGTCCGGCGTCATGTCTGGCGGTAGGGGCGAGGGAAGGGGGGTGTATTGTCCATCTACGTAGCGGTCGCCAATGTCGGTGATGAAGGTGTCGAGGAGTCCCTCTTTTTTTAGCAGGCGGCTGTAGCCCGTGTTCAGGAAGGGTCCCTGAAATGGTGTCGAGGTTTCTTCGGCCCAGTCCAGTCCGAGCTGGTCGTAGTAGTCGCGATAGTCTTCGTAGTCCTGGCCCCATTCCAGGCTGAAGTAGTGGTATTTTCCGATTTTTGCTGTGGTGTAGCCGGCTTCTTGCAGGCAACGGAAGAGGGTGACTTGTTCGGGTGGGAATAGTTTGCCGGTGTAGTTGCAAAAGAATCCGTGCGCGTGCGGGTAGAGGCCGCTGGCCAGCGATGCGCGCGCTGGCATGCACACGGGCGATGGCGTGTAGGCCGCGTCGAAGATACAGCCTTCGGCTGCAAGTGCGTCGAGGTGCGGGGTTTGTACTTGCGGGTGTCCTGCGCATCTTAGATATCGCGCGTTCCACTGGTCGGAACAGATGAAGATAATGTCGGGGCTGGTATTCATAGGAGTTCCTCATTTAGCTCTGGTTGTTGGGTTATATTCCTTTTGTCCATCTCGCCTACCACGAATAAACATGGTGCCCGCGTTCCGGGAACCAGATGACATCTACCAGGCAACTGCACCCCACCGCGAACACGTATCCCACGATTAGCCCGTAGCAGCAGGGCAATACACGGCGGTAAAGCTCGATCCCGCCCAACCTCAGCACCGCCAGCTTGGCAACCCACACGAGAAACACGTTCAGCATGTAAAACTGCAAATAGGGCATCCCAAAAAGCATCAGTCCCAGCGGATGTGCCGGCCACCACAGCACCCGGGTCTGTAGCACGCCGAACAGCACGACCAGTAGCCCTCCAGTCAACCAGATTCCCATCTTATAGGGATCGAATACCGTTCGCTCTGTTTCGACTAACATACCTGCGGCGCGGTTATAGACGTTCCGGGCCGCACCCTCCGTGTTCCAGTAATCCAGATTGGCGCCTCCGTCCGCGTAACAGAGCCAGATGGTGGAAAGCGCCGAGGTCAATAGCCCTACCAGCAGGCCGATACAGATCAGCCGCACGCTTCCCTTTTTTTTGCCCCAAATTCTGGCTATCTGGGGCAGCGCTGGCGGCACGCGCCAGCCAGCCAGGCTGCGAGGGTGAACCACCTGCAGCCCAACCAGGCTCGAGTCCGACATTCCGGTTGTGCCCAAAAGCGTCATGGTGTTGGTTTTGGACAGGCCGCTCCAAAAGGGATGCACAAAGGCGTATCCGCTGACCGCCAGAAGTTTCATGGTCGCAAGCAGTACCATGCAGAAGCTGAGCAGAAAGAATGCGATCACCAGGGGATCGTAGCCCACATTGTGCAGCCAGGAAGCCATGTAGATCAGGCCACCGGCCAGGGCTACTACCGCCATCCTGGGAGAAAGTACCGCTGTCTCTGGTGCCTCGCCCGGAACGGGCGCGGCGATTTGCCGAAATACGCGTTTCAGATGACCTCGCGCGGTCCAGATCGCCCAGACCACCAGTCCCGCGATTGCGCCGTTTGCAAAGATGGGTGCCGCTCCCCAGTAATCCACCTGTTGTCCACTCAATCCCACGGCGGTGCCGGTTCGGTTCATCCAGTACTGAATGACACATCCCACGACGTACGGCGCCCAGATTCCAAAAAGGATATCCAGATTGCACAGAAACGTAAATGCGGTTAGCGTGGGCAGGATGCGGTAGGTCAGCGCGTGAATCGAGAGATAGCGGGATAGATGAATTTTTCGCCTTGCGTGATGGTCGTAAATGGAAATCCGGGGAAAACCCGGCACCCAGTATGTCGCGATGTTCCAGAGTACTGGAAAAGCCGAGGCCGCAAATCCCACCCAGAACGCCCGGGTTCGCACAAATGGCGGCCAACCTCGGCGCCGGTCAAATCCCTCGGTTAGCGACAGGGAGATATTCGCCAGGGGGAATGCCAGGCGTTCGTGCTGTACCCAGTGTTTTTGAAACAGTGCCGTCAGTCCCAGACCAATCGCGGTAATCGCCAGTGCCGTGGTGACTGACCAGAAAAGCGGCATTGACCAGGCTCCCCAGGGGACGCTTCCGCCAGGTCCCAGCCCCTGGTAGAATCCCTCCAGGACTCTGGGGGCGTTGATCGGGTACATCCACCAGGGCAGGTGGTCGAAAATCAGTTCCTCCCAGCGGTTCTCGGGCGACGCCAAATACCTCGGTCCGGCCATCTGTCCCACCCATTGGCTCGCCCAATTGTACCCGACGAATAGCCCGCCGATCCAGAGCACGCAAAGCAATAATCGAAGTTCCGCAGAGGTCAGCGAAAAGCGCGGCATGAACCGCTTCAACAGTGTATTGCCCAGGAGCCAGAACACAAATGGCAGCAGCGCGGTCATCGGCAGGTTGGATACGGCCATTCGCACAGACCTGGTTCTCATTTCCAGGTACATAGACGCTATGCAGCCCAGTGCCAGGGTGGCTACCGCAATCAGCACTATTCCCCACCGCACCCGCCCGGCTTCGGCCACCGCTTTTGCCGCTTGAACTTCGTGGCTCAACGCTCCAGATGGCTGTGCCATGACACAATCTCCGGTGGTACTTCCCCAACACGCTTGCCGTCGAATAATGCTAATCCCTGGGTACTCCTGCTTCTTTGAAAGCATTGCTCAGGGCCATGTAGGAACGGCGCGCGGTATCCACGGTATCGAATTCCTTCTGTGACCAGATACGGGTGCTGACCTCCAGGGTGATATAATCGTCCCAGCCGGCCTGCGCCATGGCCCGCATATAGGCGGTAGAATCGAGTTCGCCGTCCCCCAGAACGCGAAAATCAAACGAACCATCCGCATGGCGTTGCGCATCGGTGATGTGGGTGTGGCCGGTGATGGGGACCAGATCCCTGACGCACGCTTCGATGGAATCCCCGGCCAGGTAAAAGTGAACAATATCAAAATGTAGGCGAAGGTGAGGGCTATCCACTTTTTGAATGACCTCCAGCGCCCGCACCGACCGGTCAACGGCCGCGCCGCAGTGAGCCTCTCCCGCAATGACAATCCGTTCTTTCTCGCCCAACTCTGCGTAATCCCGGAGTCGGGCGACGATTCCATTTTTGTCCCTGTCCCAGGTTTCCGTCTTTCCGCCAATGCCAATGGAAATGACGATGGGTTCGCAGTATCCCAGGTCCCGCGCCAACTGCACGGTCTCCCGGGTTGTTTCCAGATTTCGAGCGTGGAGATCCGCATCGGGCTCCCAGGCTTTGGGGCCTACCAGCATCAATGCCGGCACGCCGAGTTGTTGTGCTTCGAGTATTTTCCGAATGTTGCTTCGTCTGGTAGAATTGTAATCGGCGGGAAGTGCATGCTTGTGCTTATCTCCAATGTAGATCTCAACACCGTCATACCCAATGGACCGAAGCAGTGGAATTGCCTGCTCCAGAGGCATGTCGGGAATGGCGTAGGTACCGTAGGCAATTTTCATGGCGTTCCTTCAATCAAAGGTACCTTTTCTACATTTCCGCTGGCTATGGAAGCTTCTATGGCGTGTAGTAGTGCTGTAGTGCGGGCCGCATCTGCAAAATTCGATCGGATTGCAGAGGTCAACGACGGATTGCGGATGGCGTCCAAAAATACTTCTATTTCTTCAAAATGTGGGGGGTCGGGTGGATCTTGCGGTCGTCGGTTGGGGTGGATTTCGCCGCTTCGCCCCATGGCTGGTCCCTGCGGAAATTGTTCGGTAATGCTTCTGGTTTTTTCATTCGGTGCTCCGACCGTACCTTCAATTCTGGGGGGGATAGTGGAAAGCGAAAGTCGAATATCTCTGCCGAAGAAGGTGAGGTCGTTCCGCCCTTGTGCGCAGGCCCACGATAGGAGAACACAGCCGATTGCCCCGGAGGAGAACTGGAGATTGATCGACATGCTGTCTTCGATGGTGAAGCTATCGCTGATCGGAATCGTGAGGTTGCTGCCAAAAGCGTGTACTGCGTCAATATCACCTGCGATATAGCGGATTACATCGAGGGTGTGGATCGTGTTGTCGAATAATGATCCGCCTTCTTCTTTGAGGTAAAACCAGTCTGCTCCGAGATTGCGGGTCAATCCCGGGCTGGTGATTACCGAGGCATCCACCAGATTGATCTGTCTGCCTTCCAGTAGCCCCAGACACCGATCTACAGAGGGCGCATAGCGCTGGTTAAAGCCGACGCTGTGAATTAGTCTGGTTTTCTGCAGGAGTGCGACGATTTCACGCGCTTCTCGCAGGGATTGGGCAGGGGGTTTTTCGCAGAGGAAGGGCACGTTGTGCTGTATGGCGGCCTGTATGACCGGTTTGCGAAGAACGGGAGGTGTGCAGATGAGTATCGCGCCTAGGTCCTTGACTTCCTCAAAGACTTTTTCCCAATCTGTGTATGCCTGCGCTCCATAAGTAGCGGCTTTGGCGCGTGCCAGGTTTTCGTCCAGGTCGCATATCGCTACGATGCGATTGCCACCGAGAAATGCGAGGTTTTCCAGGTGCCGCGTGGCGATGTTTCCCGCGCCTATTACGGCTATGTTGATAGATCTCTCTCGATCCATAGTTTCCTCATATCAGAATTCTCGCACGCCTTCAAATTCTCGCCAGATATCTGTCAGCACTTCGGTCCCGTTTTTCTGGATATCTACGTGGTTTAGACGGAAGATCACTGCATACCGGATATGCGGCGATAGATTGGGGCCAGCCGCGTGTACCATCTGGTGATGCACCAGCACTGCGTCTCCTGCTTTTGCGGTGATCTGCACTGGCCCGTGGGGCAATTCTTCTCTCAGTCTGGGAAGGTCCTGGAATAACTGGCCGTGTCCGTTTGTTCGAAAATACGACTCCAGATAATGGTGGGATCCCGGCCATACTGTAAAATTGCCCATATACGGCTCGGGCAAGTCCGACAGCATTACCACGCAAATAGCGGTAAAGTTTCGCCAGAATTCTCCTTCGGGCACTTTGGTTTTTTTGCCGCCCATTCCGTCGATGTGTCCCGATAGTATCACAGATGCCCGGTCTTCCATCTTGGGAAATGGCAACGCGATCTGTCCGCTTCCAATTGGTCGGAGTTTCCCTTTTCCCATCAGGGATTCGGCTATCTTGAAGATCGGCGTCTCATTTACCAGACTGGCGTAGAATGGGTCTGGATGATTCTTGTGAGAGTAATACCCATTGTACAGTGTAAGCGGATAGTCTCCTCCCGGAATCATCCCTGTGCTGCCCAATTCATGGTTAATTTTTTTTACTGCTTGTGTCACCATGTGCTCTGGAATCACGCCTTCTATCTTGAGATAGCCCTGTGCTTTGAAAAATGCTTTTTTTTTGGCGGTCATTTTCATGTTTCAGCCTCCTTGTTATGGACATCCCGCGTGAAAATTTCCAATGGCTTCCGATGTGCGCAAGTATCGGTTGTATATCCGCAGGGCTTGAAGTCCGGGGCCGATTCGAAGCGTTTCAGTCCCGTTGGCGTGTCTTAGATTTGGACTGAACCGCCCCCAACCAAACTGGCGATTTTCACCTCCATCGCAGAGTTTGCCATCTACCACAAATGTGATGATCCTGGGACCGCCATCTACAATTGCCGCAATGTGGTGCTGTTCGCCTGTGCGCATATAACCGGAATCGCAGTCCCACCGGTTTTCGGTTCGCCCGTCGTTTAATACAATCTCGACGGTACCCCGCTCTGTGGTCTGCACGCACATTCCCTGTCCGTTCTCCAGCCTGCTGTCCAGCAGTATCTGTCCAGCATGCAGTGATGGTAGTCTTAGCCACAGATCAATGGTAAATCCCTGTCGAAGATCTCGCGTTGCATAAGGACTGGCGCTGTCTCGCTCGTTGAATGCTGGCAAATCCGGCATTTTTGCCTCGCTCGAATCTGGCAGGGACAGGTCCAGTAAGAGACCTTCGGTGGCTATTTCCCTATTTTCAGCCTGTTCCCACAAGCTCTCCAGCAGGGAGGTGTCCAGCTCGTGTACGCGAGCTATGTCCTTCTGGGTTTCCGTAAGATAATACTTCCCGCCGTCTTCCACCAGGTCTGGATAGCTCATGCGGATGTACGGGTCGTCGTCGTAGAGCGCGATTTCTGGTTGTGACCACTGGATTATACGGCCTTCTGGCGCGTCTGCTTCGACTCCGCTGCACAACCACACCGGGTTGCGGTCCTGATAAGATATTGAGCGCCGGTCCGGGTGCTCTCCGATAAACCGCCCTCCGTGGTTGTGAAACCAGTAGAGAAATTTTCCATTTTCGCATTGCCACGCGAAATTAGCCGCTCTCGGATGTTTCATGCGTCGTCCGTCCGCAAAGCACTGATACACCGGTTCTGTCCATGTATGTCCGTTGTCCCGGCTGTACGCGCATACCGGGTACCCATCAATCGAACGGTACACGCTGTAAAACGACCCATCGCTCAAGCGGCTGTAGCTGTGTTCTTCGGAGACTGGACCGCCCCCCGGTGGCGTCCGCAGCCCTGCATCGCCATCTGGAAGTGTCTCCCAGGATATTTTCTGCGGGTCCTGTTCTGCCAGGATATTTTCGCTTTTCAGGAGTACACCTTCCGAACGGGTAAAAAATCCCATCCCGAATCCTCCCACTTTGTGCAGCGATACGTACGCGGCTTGATCGTCGGCTATCGCTTTGCCCACGTTCCAGAAATACCGCAGTTTGCCCCCGTCCGCGTTCTCCCGGTCAATCGCCATTTCTCGCACCGCAATCGGGTAACGTTGCGCCGACCAGGTCCGCCCGTGATCGTCGCTGTATTTGAACACAAAATGTCCCAGCGAATCTACCCGGGTACAATATCCGTCTCTATAAGGTGGGTTGTCTCCTTTCACTTTTCGGACATTGTCCGTGTTGTGATTGTAAAATACGTAAATCCGTCCGTATGGGACCTTCAGCACTACTGCATACGATGCCTCAGGTCCGTGTGCAGGCTCCACATCGACCAGATCCGTCCAGGTCTGTCCGCTATCGGTACTGCGCGTTGTCACTACGTGCTGCCCGTGCGCGCCTTCTCGACCCGTTCCCGTTGTCATAACACATAGCCAGGCCCCGTCGTCCGTTTTTACCACATAGGGCTGATCGCAATATCCTTTGCTGGGAATTTCCCAGCCGTTTGCAATGTGACGCCAATCCGGAATCTCGGAGATGGTTTCTGCGGTCAGGCTCTGGTCTGCAAGTGCTGCGTTCTGATTTTTAGGCATATTTTTTACTGACTCTCTTTCCAGTTCAGGTTGTACAGTTCTCCCGGCATTGTCGAGTGTATCAACTCATACACGCCGTAGCGCCGCCGGTCTTGAAATACGAAGAGATACCGCTTTGACCGATCGTAAGTCCATTTTTCTATTGCGCCTGCAAAATTCTCTGACGACTGTTCGAAGTCCCGATCGTCGGGCGGGCCGTATTTGATGTACACGCGGCCCTTGTCCGTATCTGAACCTCGTTTATGGGCCTCTGACCCAAAGTGTTCATCTGCAAACTGAATCCGGGTCATGTGTTCTCGCAATCGTTCGTTCAACGGCGTGCCGGGCGTTGGATCCATCTTTTTCCAGAATGCTTTTAAGAAGTCCATGCGTTCCGCTTCAGTGGTCAGCCCTGCATAGCTGTTGAGATCTTTGCTCGGTGCTATATACCGGATGTCCTTAAAATACCGGAGCTGATCCTGTGCCTCTTCGCTCAACTCATCGGAAAACAGGAAGATCGCCCTGCGCTGTCGCACATGCTCCCGAGTGCCCCGGTCAAATGCTTCCACTTGAAAAAAATAGACGCCCGCATTTAGTCCGTCTGTCTCGATTGTCTCTGTCTTGACAAAACTCTCTCCCGATACCCGGATCCGGCGAGAAGGAAATTTTTTTATCTGCATTCCGGAAGAGTCGGTAAAGCTGTATCCCAGAATCAGCGGCTCTGCAGGTTGGTCTTTTTGGCGTTTCAAATTGTAAATTTCAAAATAAACGCGCACAGGTTCGCCCACCCGGTACCGATGGCTGACATTGGGTACTATATTCCACCCGTTTTTTATAAATTTTCCAGCTTCCCCTTGTGGCGTGATTTTTGTGGCAAATAACAGATCGCTGATCGACAGATCTTTTCGATCAAAATTTCGCACTTGAAGCCATGCTTCAAAAGTCCCCGTCTTTCCGCTGTAAATATCCTCGGCCAATAGCTCAAGCCGGTAGGTTTTTGGGGGCAGGTCCAGTCCCACTATCTCCCGAACCACGGCACCTTCTTGTCGGGGTGCGTTCATATCTGGAACTGAGATATTCTGCGTCCACGTTTTGACTTTTACCTTTTGTCCAGTTGAATCCGATAGGGTTACGGCATACTGCAATTGAGCTACAAATGCGTCTTCCTGGGGTACAAATTGGAGCGACTGGGCATCTACTACCGTGCAGATATCTACTCGTGTGAATCCCTTTGGTCCTCGAAACCCGGTTGTTTCTACAACGATTTGCAACGCTTCAGGGGTCTTCAACGACGGGTCTTGAATATCCTGTGCCCTAACGGGCGAGATACCCGACAGATGGATGAGTACGGCCGGAACGATTGTAAACCAGACCACATAATAGAGTTTCATGGCTTACCTCCAGCGCTGAACGCAGATACGGGTCGAAGTCACCAACTATGAATCAAGTGCCCCTGGTCCGGGAACCAGATAAAATCGATTAACGCTCCCACGGCCAGCGATAAAATAAATCCCACAATTAAACCATAGCAGGCCGGTTTGAGTCGTCGGTAAAGCTGAATTCCCCCGAATCGCAAAACGATAAACTTGGCCAGCCACACGAGGAAGATATTCAGCATGTACACGCGGATCGGATATAGCGTAAACAGCATTAGTCCCAGGGGATGGGCGGGCCACCACGGCAGTCGCGCCTGTAAGAGTCCAAATAGTACGGCTACCGCACCCCCTAAAATCCAGGTCGTGGCTTTGGCCAGGTCAAATACTGGGCGCTGCGTATTGGCCACCTCGCCAGCAATGCGGTTGAGGGTGCTTCGGGGCGCCCGCCGCATCAACCACTCGTCCATGTGAATCCCACCGAACTGATAACACAGCCAGACTGCGTATATAATGGTGACCAGCATGCCCAGGATCATCCCGCCCCAGATCAATCCCGATGTGCCCCGGACATCTTCCCGGAGCTTGGCCACATGGGGGATGGCCTGTGGCACCCGCCAGCCGGCCAGCAGGTGGTTGTTCACCAGCCCCTGTCCCACCAGTGAAGATTCCGAAAACCCCCGCGTGCCCAGCAGGCTCAGGCTGTTCGCGGGAAAGGGGGGATAAATGTAGGGAAATCCACTGGCTGCCAAAAATTTCATCGCCGCAAATAGCCCCATCGCAAATAGCCCCACCCACAGAAGTGCCAGATGCGGTTCGTACCCTGCGTGCATTACCCAAAAAAATAAATACAAAAGGCTTCCCAACAGGATAGCCAATGCCATCCGGGGCGATAGTATCGCTGTCTCGGCCTCTTCCCCCGGTACCGATGTTCGGACTTGCTGAAATACCCGCTTCAAGTGTCCCCGTGCTACCCACACGGCCCATACCACCAGCCCCACCATCGCTCCGCTGGTAAAAATATTCAGAATTTCTGCGCCATCGGCTGTTTGTCCGGCCAGTCCGATGGAAAATCCCGTGCGGTTCATCCCGTACAGCGCCGTCATTGCTATCGCATAGACCGACCATATCCCGAAGAGGATGTCTAAGTTGCACAAAAACGTAAATCCCATCAAGTTGGGCAACAGGCGAACCTGAAGCGTATTGGGCGGCAAATGCCGCGATATGTCGATCAATCTCCGCTGGTGAATGACCCAGAGTTCGTTGCGGGGAAAATCCGGCACAAACCACGATACCATATCCCACAGTTCCGGCAGGGCCGCAATAAAAAATCCCACCCAGAATGCCCAAATGCGCATAAAAGGTGGCCATCCCCGGCGCCGGTCAAACCCGGCGGTCAGTTCCTGCGCCACTTCTGATAGGGGAAAAGCCAATCGCTCGTGCTGCGCCCACTGTTTTTGAAAAATCGCGGTTAGTCCCAGTCCAATGCCCGTTATCGCCAGCGCAGCCGACATAGCCCAGAAGGCTGGCGCCACCCACGCGGCCCACGGCACGGCTTCGCCGTATTCCAGGCCTTCGTAAAATCCCCGCAGGACGCCGGGTGAGTCCGCCAAAAACATCCACCAGGGCAGGTTGTCAAAGATCAATTCCTGCCAGCGGTTTTCCGCGGATGCGAAATACCGCGCCGCCCCTACCCGTCCAGCCCAGGCTGTGGCCCAGTTGGTGCCCGGAAATACCCCGCCTACCCACAGGGTGCAAAATAACAAGCGGAGTTCGCCCGAAGACAGCGACACTCCGGGCCAAAACCGTTTGAGCAGGCTGTTGCCCAGCAGCCAGAAGACAAATGGAAATAGCACGGCCATTGGCAATGTCGCCATTCCCATTCGCACGGTGCGGGGTTTCATCTCTACATACGTCGCCATCACACAGGCGAGAATGAGTGTGATACCCGCTACCAGCCAGACTTGCTTGCGCACGCCCAGAGATTCAGGCAGAACAATTGCGGCGGTATTGCGTCTCAGCGTTTCAGAAGGTTGAGCCATGTCGTAAAAAAAGAAGCGTATCCCCTGCGAAAGCGCATACCAGGTATGGCTCAGGATACGCTCTGGCTGTGATTTGTGCAAAGGAAATCCAGAGAAATTAGCGCCAATATCCATAAATTTTATTGCGATTGCAACTGTTTATTTTCTTATATAAGAGATTAATATAACTCTTGCATTGAGAAATAATGTGAAATATATTATCGGTATATTGTCATTTATATATATATATAT
>VXRD01000160.1 GCA_009838845.1 Gemmatimonadota bacterium
ATACATACGTATGTATTAATTTCTAAAAAAATATAATAACTTCTTCTTATATGAACTACAATTACTTAAAGTTGCGTAACATCAAATCTAATTGAGATGGATAGACCTGGCCTGTCTTTGCACCAACACCAGAACGAGAAAAATCGCCGCTCCAATGGCGTGACATACCAGCAAAGGCCAGAGCATCAGAACCGCTGCCACCAGGAACAAGACGCGATATAATACACTCAGCGACACCATGTGAAAACCCTCAGAAGCCGCCGCAAAAGACAGCAGCCCCAGAAGCGTAGCTATCACAGTCTCAATAACGCGCCAGGTCTCCCCTTCAAACAGGATGGGCGTATAGCAAAAAAGCAGAGGAATAAAATAAATACCCTTGGCAATGCGCCACGACTCAAAACCCGTACGCAGCGGGTTCGCACCCGCAATACCCGCAGCGGAATACGCAGCCAGACAAACCGGCGGCGTGACATTGGCATCCTGTGAATACCAGAAAATCAGCAAATGCGCCGCAATCAGACTCACCCCCAGATTGGTCAGCGCGGGCGCAGCCAGAACTGCCAGCACGATATAAGAAGCCGTCACCGGCAGACCCATGCCCAGAATCAGAGATGCAATGGCAATAAGCACAACAGTAATAAGCACACTACTTCCGGCAATCGCCGAAATCAGCAAAGAAAATTTGATCCCAACGCCAACCATCAGCACCACACCCACAATAATACCCGCACACAGCAGAATAATACCCGTGGTAATCATATTGTGAGCACCCAGCGCAAGGGCATCGACAATATCGCGGATATTCATGCGCGTGTTCTTATTCAACCAGCTCGCAACGACAATACTCGCGGTTCCCGTTGCCGCGGCAAACGTAGGTGTAAAACCGTAGATCAGTGTACCCACCAGCACCACAATAGGAATCGCAAAATGCCAGCCTTCTCGGATCGTATCGCGGATATTTGGGAGTTCCGAAGCAGGCAGGGGCGCAATCCCTCTTTTTCGCGCGCGAAAATGAATAAAAAAAGTAACACTCAAAAAATAGATAAGCGCTGGGATAAAGGACACGGCGACAATAGTCAGATAGGGAATTTGCGTCCACTGGCTCATAATAAACGCGCCCGCACCCATAATCGGCGGCATGAGTTGACCACCCGTAGATGCCGCCGCCTCGACCGCGCCTGAAAACGTAGGCGAAAAACCCGTGCGCTTCATCATCGGAATAGTAAGCGAACCCGACCCCACCGTATTCGCCACAGCACTCCCCGAAATTGAACCGAGCATACCACTGGCAAAAACCGCCATCTTTGCCGGTCCACCCACTGTGCGCCCCAGCAGCGCAAGTGCCAGACGAATCATAAAATCGCCCGCACCCGAACGCAGGAGAAACGCGCCAAAAAGCACAAAAAGCGCGACAAAAGTAGATGAAATAGTCGCAATCGTCCCAAAAATCCCATCGGGCGCGAAATACATACGATATAACAAGCGCGGAAATGACACACCGGGAAACGCCCATATACCCGAAAGATACCGCCCCCAAAAAAGCGCGTACGTGAGAAATACAAGCGCGAGCAGCGGAATAAAAAAACCAGTCGTACGACGGGTAATCTCGAGCAAAAGGAGAATCGCGATACCCGCAAAAATGAGATCAGCCGTATTCGGCACCTCGTTGCGGGCGTGCAGCGCATCCTCAAAAAACACGAGATAAAGGGCGACAACCAGAGAGAGAATAGCGAGAATATAATCGAGAATCAGCGTGCGCAAGGCATAGCGCGAAGAGACGGGATAAAGCAGATATCCCAAAAAAAGAATGAAGGCATAATGGGTGGCATTGCGCTGCAATTCGGGCAAAACGCCCAGCGTATTGCTCCACAGGTGAAACAGAGACAGGCAGACCCCCACAACAACGACCAGCACCTGATGCCTACCAGTAAGCACGCGATGCGGTGTACTCACTTCCCCGCCCTGTTCAAATTCGGAATTCAAACCTATTCCCCTATCAGAGACGGCGGAATATCGATACCCTTCTCGCTATAATAGCGCGCGGCACCCGCATGCAGGGGAACAGCCAGACCCATCGTCGCTTTCTCGAGAGACATTGCGAGCGTGGCCTTGTGGATATTTTGAATCTCCTCTAAATTCTCATAAATAGTTTTTGTAATCTCATAGACCACATCCTCGGGCAAATCTGCTCTACACGCCAAAAAATTGGGTTGTGCAATCGTCTCAATCGCTTCGGACTGTCCGGGATACGTATTGGCCGGAATAATATAGCGCGTCCACATGGGAAACGCATTTTGGATCGCCGCGAGATGATCATCGCTAAAAGCAAGCACAGAAACCCCGTCCGCACCGAGCTGGGCAAAAGCCTGCGTCACAGCAGCCACGGGCGGACCAGCCGAAAGCGTCGCCCCTGCAATACGGCCGTCAATCATAGCCTGAGCAGACGGACTATAACCCAAATACTCAGACGTAAAATCCTCATCCGGAGAAATATTAAGCGCTGCGAGAATAGTTCGCGTCGCGCCTTCTGTGCCACTGCCGCGTTTGCCAATAACGTATTTGCGGCCGAGTTTTCTCAAGTCCTCAACAGTACCTGTTTTGGCATCGGACGCCCGAAGTATAAAATGCTCGACATTCTCCCATAGCAGGGTAATAGACCGGAGATCTCTAACCGCTTGCCCCTGATAAGTCCTCTCTCCGCGATAAGCCATCGCACCGTACAAACCCAGCAAAATCGCCAGATGTGCCTCTCGATTGACCAGCATCTGAATATTCTCGGCCGACCCTGCAGAATTGATAGCTGCGACCACAATCTTGGGCTGTAGCTTCTGTGTAATCGTCGTACTCAGCGCAACACCCACCGGATAATACGTACCGCCGGGCGTGGCCGTTGCAACAATCAAATTCTGCGTCTGCATACCCTCCTGCGGTGCCCCACAGGAGATACAAAACAACAAAACAAGAACGAAATAGATACGCGACATGAAAGACCTCATACTAAAAAAGTGAACAGATATTTATCTGCCTAATTATACCCGCCCGCCTATATGCGTCAAGGGAAAACACCTTTGCACCTTGACAACCCCTGTTGCGATTTCTATACTTCCCCTGAGGAGTAGCTCTATGGATAACACGCGCACAATTCTCTTTTGCACACTCGCATCCGTCATGCTTTTGTCTGGCTGTGCACAGTATCGGGCGTATCGCCATTTAGACCGCGCGATTGCTCTCGAGGCCAATGGCGATCGCGAAACAGCGCTGGCGATATTTCAGGCTGCTGTGGATATTTGTCCTGAAGACGCGGTTTTGCGGCGGTGGTTGGGCAGGGCATATCTGAGGCGCAGCCAATACGACGCAGCGCGCGTCGAATTTGAAACTGCGCTCGGATTAGCGCCCAATTATATGATCTTGTACCGTGACCTCGCAATCATCAATGAAGCACTTGAGAGGCCAGACGCCGCTATCGCGTGGCTGGAAAAAGCCATATCACAAGTACCCGAGCATCGGGAATCTTACCGCGACCTCGTCAGCCTCTATCTGGCTCACGACCAGTTGAGCGAAGCCCAATCCCTATTGGAAACAGTTATCGAACAGTGGCCAAAAACGATATGGGCACATTTTCAACTGGGCGGTCTTTACATGGTATTAAAATGGCCCGAGCGAGCCGAAGAAGCTTATGTACAGGTACTGAATATTGAACCCAAAAACGACAATGAAGCAGAAATACAGGCACGCGCGCACGGCGAGTTGGGCAATGTCTATTACGAACGCAAAAACTATGAGCGAGCCGAAGAATTCTACAAAAAGGCACTGGAGCTCAACCCCCTCGACGACAGCAGCCTGAACAATCTCGCCTGGATATACGCCATTCAGGGGATACACCTGCGCGAAGGCATTCGCCTATCGCGGCGGTCTTTGCGCCTGCGCCCACACACGCCTTCCTACCTGGACACACTGGCCGAATTGCATTACCAGATGGGCAACACCGAGCGCGCCATTTTCATCATCCGCCAGGCCATTGCATTGAATCCAGATAATCCAGAAGTGCGCGCCCATCTCCATCGACAACTCGCCAAATTTATTTCCGGCGGACGGGGAAAGGTATAATGAATTAAAAATTGGGAAGCAAGGCGGATTAACCAGTACGGGCAGGTTGAACTGGCCTGAGAGACGGCCAGTTGTACCCCACTCGAAACCTGCCCCTTCACTGACTACTGACTTATGACACTCCAGGACCCCGAATGGGGTAACATGATACTGCGCGACAATAAGCAAGAAAATTTGCAGGATATTCTCGCCCGGCTCGCGCTATTCGATACATTGACCCGGCAGGAATTGCACACCATTGAACGCATTGTGCATCGCAGGCGCTTTGTCCCCGGCGAAATGATCCCAACGCCGCGATCGGGTTTGTTTGTCGTCGTGTCCGGCACTGTCCACGTTGTGCAACGTCTCTCCGATGGCGAACAGATCATACTCGACACCCTGAAAGAAGGCGAATTGGTAGGTGAAATCGTGCCATTGGACGATACACAGCCTGCGACCTCTATTCTATCAGCCGAACAGAGTGTTCTGGTCGGATTCTTCCGCACTGATCTGGTCGATTTGATAAACACGCACCCCAGGATGGGATTCAAAATTCTCTGCCGTTTGGCGCAAATTATGTCCCACCGCATGCAACATGCAATGACCGACCTGCGAAAAATACGCACGACACTGATGAAAATGGAAAACACATCACAACCACCAACACCAGAGGAGGAAGTCGGGATATGACGAAGATTGAGGCGGTTCACGCCCGTGAAATACTGGACTCGAGGGGAAATCCAACTGTCGAAGCTGATGTGCGTCTGAGTTCTGGCATTATCGGCCGCGCAGCCGTACCTTCGGGGGCTTCAACAGGCGTACACGAAGCTGTGGAAATGCGCGATGGGCAAACGCGCTATTTGGGCAAGGGCGTGAAAAAAGCTGTTCAAAATGTCAATGATAAAATTGCCAAAGCCGTTGTTGGCCTTGACCCATCGGACCAGATAAAAATCGATCAGATCATGCGCGATGTCGATGGCACACCCAACAAGGGCGCAATCGGCGCAAATGGCATATTGGGCGTTTCTCTCGCGGCGGCCAAAGCCGCTGCTGCAGCTTATGGTATGCCCCTCTATCGCTATATCGGTGGAGCCTCGGCGTGTCAATTGCCCGTACCAATGATGAATATTTTGAACGGTGGCGCGCATGCCGATAGCAGTGTTGATCTGCAAGAATTTATGGTCATGCCCGCAGGTGCTGAAAATTTTGCAGAAGGCCTGCGCGCAGGTGCTGAAATTTTTCACGCATTGCGCGACGTACTCAAAAAAGCGGGTTATAGCACGGGCGTAGGAGATGAAGGGGGATTTGCGCCGAGTTTGGGTTCCAATGACGAAGCACTCGATGTCATTGCCGAGGCAATCAAAAATGCCGGCTATGTGCTGGGCGACGATATCTTGCTGGCACTGGACCCCGCATCGAGCGAATTTTACGACGGCGAGCACTACGTATTCAAAAAATCGGATGGATCCAAACGGTCTTCGGCTGATATGACCACATTTTGGAAAGACTGGACGAGCCGGTATCCCATTGTCTCCATCGAAGACGGTTTGGACGAAGACGACTGGGCTGGATGGGCTGCGCTAACAGCCGAATTGGGTGATCGCGTTCAACTGGTCGGCGACGATCTATTTGTCACCAACACAACGCGCTTAAAACGCGGAATCTCAGAAAAAGTGGGCAATTCCATACTCATCAAAGTCAATCAAATCGGAACCCTGACCGAAACATTGGAAGCCATTGAAACGGCCAAACGCGCGGGATATACAGCCGTCATCTCGCATCGCTCGGGCGAAACCGAAGACACGACCATTGCCGATATTGCCGTGGGAACCAATGCCGGACAAATCAAAACCGGATCGGCATCGCGTTCGGACCGCATTGCAAAATACAATCAATTGCTGCGCATCGAAGAAGAATTGGGCGACACTGCTATCTATCCCGGGCGAAACGCCTTTTACAATATCGACATCTCTTAAAGGCACAAAAAGTGAGTGACTTGCTACAAATCGCATCGCCAATTTTACCCGAAGAGACCCGCGCGCGCCTGAACGCAGTGTACGCACAGGTCCCCGCTGTATCGTGTGCAGGTTGCGATGCCCCGGGAAGCTGTTGTGAACTGACAGATGCCGAATACAACGACGATTTTGCAACCATGTATCCGCTCTACGCCGTCGAATACATCAACATCATAGATTATGTGCGCTCGCACTTTGACCCCAAAAAACAGCGAGAACTGCTGAACACAGTTGAAGAACGCCCGCGCCGTTGTCCGTTCTTAACACCCGAAGGCGGCTGCTCAATCCATCCGGCGCGTCCCTTAACCTGTCGCACCTACGGTATTTTGAACCAGGTATCGCAGGTCAACGCCACCGCTGAATCCGCACGCGACCAGGTACCCTGGCAGTGGATATCATCCTTCTTATCCACAGAGCGATACACAGTATGCCCAAAAACCAGATTACAAGAAACCGACAAAGTCGATGCACACATGAAAGCGATGGTATCTCTGGAATACGAGCGCGAATTGATCTATCTGTCGGACACACTGAACTGGTTGGACGCAGACCGTCTAGAACTATTCCAACAAATAACAAAAAAAACCCACCCCACGCGGTGGACGTGGGGTGGATTTAACGCCCTCACCCAAAAACCATTAAAATGGGTAAAACATCATTTTGCAAATTTTTGGAAAGCATCTTTTTTAGGTGAATAATCCGTCATTTAATGAATTTTATCATATATTCTATATGATCAGAACGTTTAAAAGCCGAAATACCGAACAGATTTTCAATCGCCAGCGTACGATGAACAAAAAATTAAATCCGATTCATCCCGGAGAAGTTCTGTTAGAGGAATTTCTCAAG
>VXRD01000161.1 GCA_009838845.1 Gemmatimonadota bacterium
ATGAAAGCCGTCATTGCGGCATGGTTTTAGCCGCAATCCAGAGGTTTTGGGTGGTGGGGTGGGATTCGTCTATTCGTCTATTCGTCTATTCGCCAAATCGCGTTTTTACTTCAGATATTACAATATCTGGTATATCCTCTGTGCGTTCAACTGCATAAACACAGATGTGATCCGCAGTAGCAGCCCGCTGGCGAAATCGTTGGACATCCCGGTTTTGCGCTACATGAACAGCGGTTACCCGGTTTTCTTTTTGGATCAGAAATTGCATCAGTGCATCGAGGTTGGTGATCTGCATATCTGTTATGAGAAAAATATCCACATGATTTTTGAGAAGGGGTTCCAAATCGGGCAGATGCAAGGCTGTTCCACCACCGAAGTAGCGGCACAGTGCGAAAAATACGCGCTTGCGATCTCTTGAGAAATCCAGCACTTCTTTCCCGCCAGCCTGTGCATCGCTAAAATTGTAAACAGCCACGCGCTTGCCCCGTCGCAAATACGCATCGGCGGCGCATCCGGCGCCTAAGACGGCGTGGGATATTTTCCGACACGGATCGACCATACTGCCCGAGGAATCGACGATGACCACACAATCGGGTATGCCATCGCCGTCCCCGTGGGTTTCGCCATCTCGCCAGTTCCACATCTGGGAAATGCCCGGCATGACGCGCCCAAAACTCGTCCACACATCGATGTGCTGAACGGGTTTGCCAATTTCCCAGGGCGAATGAGAATGCGGATGTAATCCGCCCACTTTTTCCAGGGGCATGGTTTGCACGGGCAGGCGAAATGCGGATGCGCGTGCCATGTAAAACAAGAGGTCGGCATCCGAGGGCGTGCCTTTGCCCCGGCCCATATCGGGCATCATGTTGGCGTCTTGTAGCTCGTCGGCAAAATCGCGCACCATTTCTCGAAAGGCGTAAAATCCCTGCTCGGCAAATTGCGCCATTCCCTCCGCGAGTTCGCCTGCGGAATACTGCTGGGTATCGCCCATCATGCCACCCTGTCCATTCCCATCGTCCATTTCTTTTTGGATCAACGGGGCAATTACCTGTGCAAATGATCGAAGGCTATCGCCCCACTGTGAGGCGTCCAGATAGGGTATGCGGGCGAGCCGATCTACTTCGCCGCGATCTTCCACGCCCAAATTTTCTCCCCAGAGACGCTGATACAATGCCCGAATTACGTCTGTCACTTCACTCGATTCAGCCTGGCGATACACTTCGGGCAATTTCGATTCGCGCTCGCGCACGGCATGGGTATCGACCACCACGTCCGAGAAATATTCGACTACCTGCTTGACCAGTGCTCCATCCAATAACACGGGTTTGAGCGCGGCATATAGCTTTAAATGCGTCTCAAAATCCCAGGGACAAACGGTGTGATGCCCCACGCCGTGATCCAGTAGTGCAGAGGTGGCGTCTTCTATGTCCATTACTTGCGCGAGGGCGGTTAGTCGATTGGCATTCAATTGGATTACTTTGTCCGTCATTTGAATGCTCGCGGCTTCGTCGCCTGTTTCGATGACTTCTGGCGTCGGCAATTCGGGAAATAGATGGCGCTTGCGAACAGCGGGCCAAACGCGCTGGATGATGTCGTTGAAGTTCATTTTGTTTTTGTTCCTCTGAGCATTTGTTCGCGGTGATAAATCGCGCCGCCTTCGGTATTGCCCACACCTCCCATGCGTCCGCCAATATGGATTTCGCCGGCTCGCATTTGTTCGCCGATGGATCTGCCAGCGTCTCCCGAGACTTCAATCCGTCCGTCGATCATACCCGCGCCCAGATAATGTCGGACATTTCCCTCGATCTTCAGACAGCCTCCCATGAGCGAAATGCCCGTGAGGTCGCCCAGGTCTCCCACAATTGTCAGTGTGATGCCTTTGCGAAGGCGATATCCCATAAGGGATAGGCGCAAGTCGTGACCCGTGAGATCGAGATGAATATCCGACTGGGACGATGCGTTGCAAAAGGCCGATAAGAACAAGCCGAGGGGTTCCATGACAAAGAAAGCCGTGTCATTGCTTTGCAAGGCGTGCGCGCAAAACGCTTCGATATCGGTCATTTCCCAATCGATTTGTCCTACCATCTGCGATGCCGCAGCATAGGTCGATTCAATGGTTTTGCGGTCGGCTTGCCAGAGTCCCTCGCCGACGCATTCGTCGATCAGTGAGCGATAAGCTGCTGTTAACCGATCCATTGTCTCGGTGTGAGATGCGAGAATTTCATCCATGGGCAGGGCGCGCTTTTTGTGTGTATCTTCGACAAATTCGGCGAAGGGATTGCGCTTTGGAGATAGTAAGCCGTTGACGCGTTCTGCGTTTTCAGGGTTCAAATCGGATGGTGTAATCCGGTCAAATTCTCGAAATGGGTTTTGTCGCATGTCTGGCTCTGTAATTAGAGTTACGAAAATTCTGGACGTACAGGCTCTTGTCCCAGATCTCGCATAATTTCCATGTAAATGGGGTGTTCGCCCTGAATGGGTTTCTCGTCGGCACCACTCAAGATGCGATTGGCAGTTACCAGAGCTGTTTGAATGCGCTCGCTTTGCTCGGTGTAGCGCCGAAAGACTTGTCGCACCGCTTCTCGCGCTCTGTGAATGGGCAATACATCATCCCGGTGGTCTTGCGTTTCTTCCTCATCTCGCCATTGGATGCGGTGAGCACAGGTGTATGGCAATATCGTGCGGATATGTTCGATATCCACTTCTTTGTCGCGTAGCACCCAGGCGAGTGCCTGTGCGTAGCGCCGGATGGAGATGGGCAGGCGATTGGACGGGCATGTTTGTACTTCATAACACAGGTAGCCCGTGTAATGACAGCCTTCGCCACAGACTTCATTTGTGCGTTTTTGTCCGTATTTGCAGCAGAAAGACAGTTCGGCCAAAAAAGTTCGAATATAGGCACTGGCATCGGCCTGGAAAGGCAATGCGCTCATTTCACTGCGAATCGTTTCGCGTTCAGTTCTTCCCAGGGTTGGTACGGACAAACGCTCAGAGATCGCTTTTCCATAATCTTCGCAAATCTCTTCTATCTCTGCTTCGGCGTTGGGGTTGACCAGACAGGCCTGGAGTGCTTGCTCGCGTTGGGGATCTCGCAGGAGATGTGCAGGAGAGGATTCGGTGCCGATCATCCAGGACAAATTCGCGCCCGGATATTTGGATTCCACCATTACGTCAAAGCGATCCAAAAGGGGGACAACGATGGTATTTGTTCCGCGGTCCTGATAGTTGGCCGTTGCGAACAAACAGTATTCATCGTTGATTTGCATCTGGTTCAAGTAGGACCAGTTGCCGCGATCCACGCCATTGAGGATCAAGCTCTGCTTGGTTTCCGGCAGGCGGTTGATTTCATCTACGACTTTGACGGGTAGGACGGAAAATGCCGACCACACCACATCTTCTTCGCCGCGGTTGAGTGCGCCGAGGTTTGGGCGCCCGACAATTTTTTCTTCGGTCTGTTCGGGATGGCCACTTACTTCGGCTTCCCACACAGCCCCCAATGGCATGCGATATAGTAGCGCTCCGATATATTCAGCCGATGTTGTTTTGCCCAGGCCGGGTTCGCCCACGATCAGAATTTTGCCTCCTAATAATCCCGTCAGGGCGCTGAGCAGCAAAGCGGCATTGTGTTTTTGTCCTTCGATCTCCAGGTCTGCCCGGTTAAAATACAACCGATCCTGGATAAAGATCAAAATATCGCGTACTGTTGTCTGTAAATCGGCCATTTTGACCTCAGTCTGCTTGAGAAGAGGTGGCAGAGCGTCGGCGCAGCCATTCGACGGTGAGCAGTAGCAACACGGCGAAGGCGATCAAGAATGTTGCGACGGCGAGGATGGTCGGGCTGATTTGCTCGCGGATGCCCGCCCACATCTGGCGCGGAATGGTGCGCTGTTCTATACCGCCCATGAAAAGGACGACTACTACTTCGTCAAAAGATGTTGCAAATGCGAAGAGCGCGCCAGAAATAACGCCCGGTGCGATTAGCGGCAGTTGTACTCTGCGAAACGTGAGGATCGGTGAGGCACCAAGGCTTGCGGCAGCGCGCGTCAGGTTTGTATCAAAGGCGGATAGGGTAGCGGTTACAGTGATTACGACAAATGGCGTGCCCAGTGCGGCGTGGGATAGGATCAATCCGATGTGGGTTTGTGCGAGGCCCAGGGTTGAGTAAAAAAAGAACATGCCCGCCGCGGAGATGATCACTGGCGTGACCATCGGCGAGATCAATAGCGCCATTGCGATGCGACGACCGGGCATGGCGGGGCTGGATAGACCCAGCGCAGCGAGTGTGCCCAGCGCAGTTGCCAGTGCAGTGGAAGCGATGCCGATGATCAGGCTGTTGATCAGCCCGCGCGTCCACAGTTCGTTTTCGATGATTTGTCGATACCAGCGCAGAGAATACGCTTCGGCGTCCAGGCGCAGCATGCCTTCGGTGAAGGTGAAGTAGGGTTCGGCATTGAAGCTCAGGGGTACGATCACCAGAATTGGTGCGATTAAGAATGCGAAGATCAGGGTACATGAGGCCAGGTACGCGACCCGGCCAATGTGTTGTGTCGAGATCATGTTAGCCCAATTTCATGCGGTCAATGCCGACTATGCGGTCGTAGAGCAGATAGAGCGCGATCACGCATACCAGCAAGATGCCGCCAAGTGCCCCGGCCAGGCTCCAGTTGAGGGAGGTCTGCATGTGGTAGGCGATCATGTTGGAGATGAGTTGCCCAGTGCTGCCGCCTACCAGCGCGGGGGTGATGTAGTAGCCGATGGCGAGGATGAATACCAGCAGCGATCCGGCACCTACGCCGGGGAGAGTCTGTGGCCAGTACACGCGCCAAAATGACTGAAAGGAGTTTGCACCCAGCGATGCAGCGGCACTCATCTGGCTCGGTGGGATGGCGCGCATGATCGAATAAAGAGGCAGGATCATAAAGGGCAGGAGCACATGGGTCATTGCCACCAGTGTGCCAGTCATGTTGTATATCATGGCGAGGCGGCCGTCGTCGCCGATCAGCCCAATTGTGACGAGCAAGTCGTTGAGTACGCCCTGGGTCTGGAGCAGTACGATCCAGGATGTGGTTCTCACGAGGAGCGATGTCCAGAAGGGTACGAGTACGAGGATGAGGAGCAGGTTTGCAATGCGCGGAGGCGAATGCGCGATCAGGTGGGCGATGGGATAGCCGAGCAGCAGGCAGATCGCGGTAATGCCGAGGCTTACGATAAAGGTGCGCCACAAGAGGGACAGGTAGATGCGGCGTTCTGGAGACTGGCGAGCGATGGATCCGTCGGGCAGGGGTTTCAGGTCAATGGCATTGAGATAGTGCCGCGTGGTGTAACGATCCCCGGCACTGCGGATCGCGTGCCAGGTTTGTATATCGCCCCATGCGGTATTAAGGCCGATCATGGCATCGCGATAGGGGCCTTCGCGGACGTTTTGCAACGATCTCGCGCTGCGCGTGAAAACACTGCGCAGGCCCGGATGCACGCGGTTGACTCGGGTGGCAACCCGGCCCAGCGAGCGGTCCTGGCGCGCCTTTAATAGTTCGCGTGCAGCCGCTGCATACACTGCTTCATCGGGCGCGCTCTTTCCGTCCCACTCTCTCAGCAGGTCGAGGGTTTCGGGCAGGGCATCGCCTACTGTGGGATCGTACACACTGTGTACGAGCATTGTCGCCAGCGGCGCAATAAAGGTGACGCCAATGAATGCCAGCAGTGGCAACACCAGTCCTGTAGCGCGCAGCCGCGGACGAAGGATGGTGGTTTTGATGTCTATATTTGGTTTCATTTTTTAGTACACCGCGATACCTCTCTCACTGCGCCAACCAGGCACTGAATCGCTCGTTCATTTCGTCGATGTGATCGCTCCACCATTCCCAGGAATTTCGCAGGGCGCGCTTAGAATTTTGCGGGCTGTTGGGCATGTGGGGGTTCATTTCCACGCCTTTCTCGGCGTGCGTCGATATCAGTGCCTCCGCAGAGATGCGCGTGGGGCTGTAGGCGATGTAACGGCCGACGCCAGCTATGGCTTTCGCTGTTGCGGCGAAATTGAGAAATTTCTTCGCAGCTTCGAGATTCCGCGTTCCAGCGACAATGACAAGCCCGCCTGTGTCCAGTATTTGTCCGTCCCACACGATGACAAAGGGCTGATCTTCCAATACCTGGGCATTGAAGATGCGTCCGTTGTAGGCTGTGGACATCACGACTTCGCCATCGGCGAGCATCTGCGGTGGCTGTGCCCCGGCTTCCCACCATACGATGTGGTCTTTGATGGTGTCTAACTTGCGAAAGGCGCGGTCCACGCCTTCGGGTGTATTGAGGGTGGGATATACTTTGTTGAGCGGTACGCCGTCGGCGATTAGAGCGAATTCCAGGTTTGCCAGAGGTGTGCGGCGCATGCCTCGTCGTCCGGGGAATTTTTCGAGGTCAAAAAAATCGGCCATTGTGGTGGGTTTTTCACCCGGGATATTCTCTTCGTTGTACGCATATACGGTGGAGTAAAATATCGTTGCCGGACCGCAATCCGTCATCGTACCGAGCGGAAAATCCTGTGACGCAGGTGTTCCATCGGCTCCCGCTGGCAGCGAGTTTACCGGGATGGGTTCGAGCAGGCCCTCGTCACAGCCTCGCACCATGTCGGGAATTTCCATATCGACAATGTCCCAATGCACATTGCCCGATTCGACCTGTGCGCGGATTTGTGCCAGCCCGCCATTGTAGTCTTCGAGGTTGATTTTAATGCCTGTTTCAGCGGTGAATGCCTCGTGGTAGCCTTTGACGCATGCGCGCGCATAAGATCCGCCCCAGGAAACCACGGTTAGGGGTCGGTCATTGGCAACTGCAAGACCTGAGGTCAATGTGGCCAATGCGATCAATACAATTAAATAAAACGCCGTTTTACACTTGTTTTTCCACTTCAAGTTATTTCCTCCTTGTACGGTATGAATAGAATATCCTTTACTGCGCCAGCCAGGTGCTGAAGCGTTCGTTCATTTCGTCGATGTGAACGCTCCACCATTCCCAGGCATTTCGCAGGGCGCGCTTAGAATTTTGCGGACTGTTGGGCATGTGGGATTTCATATCGATGTCCTTTTCGGCGTGTTTCGATATCAATGCCTCCGCAGAGTGGCGCGTGGGGCTGTAGGCAATGTAGCTACCGACACCGGCCATGGCCCTCGCTGTTGAGGCGAAATTGAGAAATTTCTTTGCGGCTTCGAGATTCGGCGTTCCCGCGACAATGGCGAGACCAGATAGATCCAGTATTTGTCCGTCCCACACGATGACAAAGGGCTGATCTTCCAATACCTGAGCATTGAAGATGCGCCCGTTGTAAGCCGTGGTCATGACCACCTCGCCATCGGCGAGCATCTGCGGTGGCTGTGCCCCGGCTTCCCACCATACGATGTGGTCTTTGATGGTGTCTAACTTGCGGAAGGCGCGATCCACGCCTTCGGGCGTGTCGAGGGTGGTATATACCTTGTTGAGTGGTACGCCGTCGGCGATCAGTGCGAATTCCAGGTTCTCCTGGGGAGAGCGGCGCATGCCCCGTCGTCCGGGGAATTTTTCGAGGTCAAAGAAATCGGCTATTGTGGTGGGTTTTTCGCCCGGGATATTCTCCTTGTTGTACGCGTATATGGTGGAGTAAAACAGTGTTGCTACGCCACAGTCTGTCGATGTCCCGAACAGAAAATCCTCTTCCGCAGGCGTTCCGTCGGCTCCCGGTGGCAGCGAGTCGATCTCAACGTGTTCGAGCAGACCCTCATCGCAGCCTTGCGCCCATGTCGGGAATCTCAAATCGACGACGTCCCAATGCACATTGCCCGCCTGAATCTGTGCGCGGATTTGTGCCAGCCCGCCGTTGTAGTCTTCGAGGTTGATTTTAATGCCTGTTTCAGCGGTGAATGCCTCGTGGTAGCCTTTGACGCATGCGCGCGCATAAGATCCGCCCCAGGAGACCACAGTCAGCGGTCGGTCTTCCGAAAAATCACAGCCCAGAGTCAACATCGCCAGCGCGGTTATTATCGCGGTGCATAATGTCTTTCTCTGTTTGGTATTCATGTCATTTCCTCCTCGTCGTCCGGGTCGAGTACCCGGCAGTCTGTTGGTGTCCAGCCGATGCGAATTTTATCGCCTTTCAGCACGGCTCCGTGTCCCACAGTATTGGGTATTTTTGCGATGAATTCCAAGGACTCGCACACGTTCAGGCGAAGGCGCAGATGGTCGCCTAAAAAGGTGATGTCCTCGACTTTTGCTTCGAGTTCATTGGTGTACAGGCCCGGTTCGGGTTCAATGGCGACGCGCTCTGGGCGAATCGATAGCGTGGTGGCGTCGCCGCTCTGGCAGGGTGCAATGCGCAACGCCTGGATGATTTGGCCACCGGTTTCCACTTCGCAGATGTCCCCATTTACTTTTGTTACGCGGCCTTTCAGGCGATTGTTTTCGCCGATGAAACGCGCTACAAATGAACGCTCTGGTTCTTCGTAGAGAGCCTCGGGTTCGGCAATTTGCTGGATGTCTCCTCCGCGCAGGACAGCGATGCGGTTCGACATTACCATGGCCTCTTGCTGGTCGTGCGTGACGTAAACGACGGTTACGCCGAGGCTCTGATGGATACGGCGGATCTCGTATTGCATCTCTTCGCGCAGGCGCCGGTCAAGTGCGCCGAGGGGTTCGTCCATCAGCACCAGGTCGGGTTCAAATACCAGCGCGCGGGCGATTGCCACGCGCTGCTGCTGACCGCCAGAGAGCTGGTTGGGACGCCGGTCTTCCATGCCGCTGAGGCGAACCAGGTCCAGGGCACGCGCCACGCGTTCGCGACACTGCTCGTGGTCAAAACCACGTACTTCAAGGGGAAAAGCCAGGTTGCCGCCCACTGTCATGTGTGGGAAGAGCGCGTAGTTCTGAAATACCATGCCAATGCCTCGCTTGCGCGGGGGCAGTGCGTGTACAGAACGCCCGTCAATGCGGATGTCGCCCGATGTGGGTGTCTCGAAGCCAGCGAGCATCATCAGGCAGGTCGTTTTCCCCGATCCGGATGGGCCGAGCAGGGTCAGAAATTCGCCCTTGTGGACGCTGAAGTTGACGTTTTGGACAATTAGTGTGCGTCCGTCGTAACTTTTGCAGACATTCTCAAATTCGACGTAGGCTTTATCTTTTGAGAGCATTAGTTTGTCCTATCCAGGGTCCAGAAAACACAGATTGACAAGCTGGCGGATCGTGGTGTGAAGTAAATTCAAAATTACTCAAATGTCAACGTCTTTCCTCTTTCGCCATATCTCGCTTCGCTATATATTTTAGAAGCTATCATCAACATTTATTATTTTTTTAGAGGAGTCAGATTGTATGCGGTACAAACGCGTTGTTCTCAAACTCAGTGGTGGTGCTGTTTCAGGTGCTTTGGAATCGGGATTTGACCCGGAGGCCCTCGAACATATTGCCGACGAAATTCTCGATATTCACAGCCGGGGTATTGAAATCGGTATTGTTATTGGCGGGGGCAATATTTTTCGGGGCGAACAGAGTGTGAGGTGGGGCATTGAACGCTCCGAAGCCGATAATATCGGCATGCTCGGCACCATTATCAACAGCCTGATGCTGCGCGGTGTGCTCAATGCCAAAAGTGATGCCGAGGTGCGCGTGATGACCGCGATTCCCATTAACGCAGTTGCAGAACCCTTTATTCGCCTGGTTGCTGCTCGGCATCTCGATAAGGGGTATATTGTCATTTTTGCCGGTGGTATTGGCAATCCCTTTCTCACGACTGACTATCCCGGTGTACAGCGCGCGCTCGAGGTTCGCGCAGAAGCCATTTTGTTTGCCAAGCACAAAACCAATGGCATTTATACAGATGATCCGAACAAAAACCCCGATGCCAAACTCTATCGCTGCATCAGTCACGATACAATTATTCAAAAGAATCTGGGTGCTCTGGATCAGTCCGCAGTGATTCTCGCACGTGACCATCATTTGCCGATTCACGTTTTCGACTTTGAACAAAAAGGCATGATGCGCCGCATTGTAGAGGGCGAGGATGTCGGTACCCTGATTACCCAAACACTGGAAGATGTGCTTGAGGAAGAAACAGTCACCCAGGAGAACGCCACATGAAACTCCTCGTCGTTGGTAGAGGCGGGCGCGAACACGCCTTTGTCTGGAAGCTCGCCCAGAGCAATAAGATTACGGGGTTATACGCAGCGCCCGGAAGCCCGGGTATGGCGCAATATGCCGAATGTGTCGATATTTCGGATAGCGATCTCAATGGTCTGGCAGATTTTGCACAACGGGAGGGTATTGATATTTCGGTTATTGGTCCCGAAGCCCCTCTTGCTGATGGTATTGTCGATGTTTTCGCGGAACGGGGTCTCGCTGTTTTTGGCCCCACACAGGCAGCGGCGCAAATTGAAGCGGATAAAGACTTTGCGCTTGAACTTATGCACAAATACGATATTCCAACCGGGGCTTACGAAACTTTTGTGGATGCGGAAATAGCCAGAGAACGGCTCGGGGAGTGGCAACACCCGCTCTATCTCAAAGTGAGCGGTCTCGCTGCGGGCAAAGGGGCGATTTATTGTGAGACGCTGCAAGATTCCTACAAAACTGTGGATGAGGTGATGGTGCAACGCGCCTTCGGCGATTCGGGTGATAAGCTGGTTGCAATGGAGTTGCTCGAGGGGGAAGAAGCGTCGATATTTGGATTTTCAGACGGGGAAAATGTTGTTTGTGTTGTGCCTTCGCAAGACCATAAGACGATTGGTGAGGGCGATGTGGGGCTCAATACGGGTGGTATGGGTGCGTATGCTCCTGCCCCGGTTATTACGCCGGAGCTTTTTGACGATATTGTTCAGCGCATTATGAAACGCACGGTACACGCTCTGGCACAAGAAGGCCGTCCGTACAAAGGCATTCTCTACGGTGGTATTATTGTCACGGCTGATGGTCCAAAGGTGATCGAATTTAATTGCCGCATGGGCGATCCGGAAACGCAGGTGGTTCTCCCGTTGATCAAAACCGATTTCGTCGATATCATTGAGGCTGTGTGCAATGGTTCGGTGGCGGATCTCGATATCGAACTCGACAACCGGGCGGCGACCTGCGTGGTTATGGCATCGGGGGGCTATCCCGAACACTATGATACCGGCTTTCCCATTTCCGGGATTGATCTCGCCGAGGCACCGGGCAATGTGATGGTGTTTCACGCTGGTACGGGACGCGAAGACGGTCAACTCGTCACCAATGGCGGACGGGTTCTCGGTGTTACTGCAATGGGCGATACGATCAAGTCTTCTATTGATCGCACTTACGAAGCCGTGGGCAAAATTGATTTTGACAGGGCCTATTTCCGAAGGGATATTGGGCATCGCGCTTTGACAAATGTTTGAGCTACCGATCTTGCGATGCTGATTTTCTGATCTTTGTCAACCAATTTGACGACTAAGCGTTATAACGTGTATATTTCTGGAGGCATACGATGTCTTACAAAGCAGCGGTTATTGGTCTGGGGCGTATGGGCAGTACATTTGACGATGAAATTACTCAGGGCGGGTCTATTTTCTTGCCCTATTGCCATGGTCCTACCTATTGCGCGCATCCGCAGACTGATCTCATTGCGGGAGCTGATCCCCACGATGAGCAACGCGCTCTGTTTGGCGAGCGGTGGGGTATTGATAGCGATCATTTGTATGCCAATCATCGCGATTTGCTCGAAGACGCAAAACCCGATATCGTCAGTGTGACTACCACAGCGCGTTATCGTCCACAAATTGTAATGGATGCTGTTGATGCTGGTGTGAAAGCCTTGTGGGTGGAAAAACCCATTGCCTTTAGTCTTGAAGAAGCCGATGCTATGGTCAATGCTTGTAGGGAAAATGGCGTTCCCATCGCCGTGTATTGCTCGCGCCGTTACAATCCCTATTTCAGTGAAGCTCGTCGCATGATCGAAGCGGGGGAGCTTGGCGATATTCTCCAGATCACGGCTTATGCCCAGTGTGGTTTGTCGCACAATGGCAGTCATGCGATTGATACGATTCGCTATCTCGCTGGTGGCGATGTTTCCTGGGTTTTTGGCGAAATGGCGTCGGATGAGGAAGCCGCATCTGATGACGATCTGATGGGCAATGGATATCTCGCTTTTGACAATGGCGTTCGGGCGTATCTTCGCGGTACATCGACAGGTGTTGCTTCGTGGGAATTTGATATTATTGGGACAGAGGGCAGGGTTCGCACCTTATCGGATGCGCTTGAGTTTGAGTTTTTTCAAAGAGTTTCAGGCGGCCTGGGGAACCGGGGCGTCCCTGCGCGGTCTCCTTTCCCGCAGCCAGCGCGTCCCGTGGGTCAGGGTATTACCACTGTGGATGATCTGATTGATGCTATGGAGAACAACCGACCGCCGCGTTGCTCGGGAGCCGATGGTCGCGCTGCTCTGGAGGTTGCGATTGCTCTTCGGGAATCCCATCGCCGTGATGGCGTCCGCATTGACCTGCCTATTGAAGATAGGTCGCTCAAAATTTTTTCCAGTGAGACACAAGCAGACCACACACCTGCGCGAGTGCGCCGGTTGAATCAGTAGAAAAATCTAAATACCAAAGGAGATTTTTATGGCAGATCCAGTTGTTGGCATTATTATGGGCAGTTCTTCGGATGAACCCACGATGGAAAAAGGCTGCGCCATTCTCGACGAACTCCAGATTCCCTACGATATGATCGTATGTTCCGCCCATCGCAATCCCGAGCGTACCGCTGAATACGCCAGTACGGCAAAGGCGCGTGGTTTGAAGGTGATCATTGCAGGTGCTGGTTTGGCCGCAGCACTGCCCGGTGTGGTGGCAGCGCATACTACTTTGCCGGTTATTGGCGTTCCATGCGCTTCGGGTGCGCTTAACGGCGTTGATGCTTTATACGCTATTGTCCAGATGCCGCCGGGAGTTCCCGTTGCGACTGTGGGTATTGACAATGCGCGCAATGCCGCTGTGCTGGCGGCGCAAATTCTCGCGCTTTCAGACGAGGGCATACAAGAGCGCCTGCAAGCCTATAAAGATGCTCTGGGGGGATAATACCTTTGCGTTTTAACACGGAGGTCTTTTTGGAACGTCATATATTTGTTTTCATTGCTCTTCTTTTTGTAAGTTGCGACGCACCCGAAACAGATCGCGCATCGAGTACCGACCAGTTTCTCATTCCCGCGACGGCAGAGGAGATTCTCAAAAATGTTAAAGAAGCCGATGCCAGGGTCGTTCTTGTCAATGTCTGGGCAACGTGGTGTCCACCATGTGTTGAAGAGTTTCCCGATTTGATGGCTGTTTATAATCAGTACAAAGACCAGGGGTTAAAGCTCGTCTTTATTTCTGCTGATTCCGAAGGTCAGGCCGATGGGGCAATTGCCTTTCTGAAAGCGCATGGTGTTGATTTTCCAAGCTATATCAAGTTGAAGAGCGATGGGGCGTTTATCAATACATTAGACCCCGACTGGTGGGGCGCAATACCCGCTACCTGGCTATACGACAGCGCGGGCAATAAACGCCATTTTTGGCTCGGGAAGACCTCGCGCGAGCAATTTGAGAAGAAAATACGCGATGTATTGATGGAGGGCGGTTAAGGGATACTTGGGGCGTGTCTATCCGACATTAAGACTATAGATACTCTCATACCACCAAATACAGGAGGATCCTATGCGTAAATTATTAGCGATTGCACTTGTCGCAGCGATGGGTTTCAATGCCGAGGCGGGCAAAAGCGAAACTCTCGCATTGGGCGCGGAAGCACCGGCAACCGACCTGGAGATGAAGGGCACGGATGGTAAGATGTACACTCTGGATAGTGTGCAGGGCGAGAAGGGCACTCTGGTAATTTTTTCGTGCAATTCCTGCCCGTGGGCCGTCAAATGGGAAAGCCGCGTAGCCAGTATTGGCAATGCGTATCGCGGCAAGGGTTTTGGTGTGATTGTGATTAATCCCAATGATCCCAGGCGTGCTGCAGAAGATGGTTTTGACGAGATGGTCACTCGTGCCAAAGCGCTATCTTACGAATTTCCCTATGTGGTCGATTCCGCATCCCAGGTCGCCCGCGCATTTGGCGCCAGCCGTACACCCGAAGTTTTTCTTTTTAGCGCCAAAGGCAAGCTGGCGTATCACGGCGCGATTGACGATAATGCTTCGGATGCCAATGCCGTGGAAGCGGCCTATCTCAAAGACGCGCTCGATGCATTGTTGGCCGGAGAAGCGATTTCAGTATCCGAGACCAAAGCCCTCGGTTGTAGTATTAAATTTAGCGAAGATTCGTAGGGAAGGAGGATGAGAAGATGAGTGTATCATCCGCTTATAGAGAAATCATTGATTTTATTGCAGAGGGGATAACCCCCGAAGATTTGGTAGCTTTTCATCCATCTGAAACTGCCAAAAAGCAAGTTTCAGATCTGGTCTATCGCGAGAAAACAACAGGACTTACTGTAGAAGAGACGGCTGAACTCAATCACTATTTGGAACTTGAGCATCTGATGCGTCTTGCTAAAGCCCGTACCCGCCATTATTTGAAAGATGAGTAAAACCTATATCAGTGTTGCCTTGCGACAACTTGTGATAACACGCGCCAGGAGGCTGTGCGAGTACTGCCTGATTCACGAAGATGATGCCTATTTTGGATGCGAAATTGATCACATCATTAGTGTGAAACATGGCGGACCAACAGAAGATAGCAATTTGGCCTATGCGTGTTTGTTTTGCAATCGCAACAAGGGTAGTGATATTGGGTCTATAGTGAGACAAACGGGACAATTTTATCGTTTTTTTAATCCTCGTATTGATCATTGGGCAGACCATTTCGCTTTGGATGGCGTGAGAATTGATACTCTTACAGAAATAGGTGAAGTGACTGCTCGTATTTTAGATTTCAATCATATAGACCGTTTAATTGAGCGTCAGGAATTGGAGACTTTTGGCTATTATCCTCCCCCTGACGCTCTTGTATTAATTTCAAGGTAGCATAGCAGATCGCCCGAGTTTTATCGGATTTTATCCAGACTGAAAAGAGTCGCGTGCATTTTGAAAGGAGTTCTTATTATGACCCTTAGTGAGCAACAGATCGCGGACTATCATGAGGATGGTTATTTGATTATTCGCAATGTGTTATCTAAGAATGAAGCGAATGACCTTCGTCGTACCGTGCAAGAAAAGGTCAAACGCGGTGCGTATCCACCAAAGCTTTCGTATCCCGAGCCTGCGAAGTACACAGTTAGTGGCAATAGGCTGGCAGAACCAGGGCTTAACTCGATTTCCGAGCATCCGACGGTTATTGGAGCGGTAGAGTCCGTGCTGGGTCAACCCGCGCATTTGACGGCTTTTGTGGCGTATCTGAGGACGCCGGGCGATAAGGGGGGTGGTGCCCACTGCGATTACAAACGGTGGCGCCCCGTGGGTTCGTCGATGAACTGGGTGTTTGCCATTATTCCTCTGACTGATTTCGATCCGGTGTATGGTCCCTTTCTGGTGTCGCCCAAATCGCACAAACTGACGCGGGTAATTGACGAGGAGGCACATATTTTAGATGTCAATCGTCCCGATAGGAGCCAATTGCCGGATTTTATCGATCCAGAGCTTAAAGCGGGGGATTTGCTGGTTGTTAATGAGCATGTCTGGCATGAAGCTCCTGCGGGTACGAGTAAAGAAGACCGTTGCGGTATTTTCAATAAGTATTGTGCGGTAAATGCGCCTCCTGCCGCGGGATATTATCCTTACAATCCCGCCGCCCTTGAGGCTTTGAGCGATGATGGAAAACGGCTTATTCCCGTGTGTTTTGACAAGCCGATTGAGACGACCCGTTTGCTTATCGAGTGTCCGGATGGTGGGGAATCGAGGTTCTTGCTGCTGCGCGATGATGAGACGAATTGTTGGGAGTTGCCGGGTGGCGAGGGATGGGAAGAGGAAAAGTTGGTGGGCTGGGATGTCGGCGCGCGGGTCGGGTCTTTGCAAGAACTTACCAGGACGCAACTCGAGCTGGAGGTGCCGTGGATGTCCTATATCGAAGATGTGGAAGAGGAAGAGGGTATTTGTCGCGTTTATGGTTTCTCGGATGAGAATATAGACGCCGATGCGTTGGCAAATGGGCACTGCGACTGGTTCACTAAAACACAGATACAACAACATCTCGGCGAGAGCGATGCGATTAGTCGCACTGTTGAGCTGTGGCAGCGAGCAGATATTATCCGCGGCAAAGGCAAGGCGTGTAATCAGAGCAAAAAACAGTTTGAATGAGTTGGATATAGATCGTTCAATTATTCTTTTTTGAATACGACGACTCGGTTGGTGTTTGTACCTTTTTTTCGGTTATCGACGCCCCAAACATTTGCGGTTTTGGTGAATTTTTGGTCGTTGATTAAGACGAGCAATGGCGTGAGTCCCGCTTCGATGCCGCACGGGATAACCGCTTCTTCGAGTTTTACTTTGCCGTGTCTGACTTCGCCGACTTCAAAGGCGATATGTCCGCCGGGTTTTAAAACGCGCTCTAATTCCAAAAAGACCTTTGTCATTTCGCGTTGCCACTGTTCGACTTTCCTCGCCATGGTGATGGGAACAGTTGCAGGGTCTATGCCGCAAAACCAGCATCGCAACCAGTTGTCCTGTGCATAGTTGACGACATCGAGAAACGGTGGGGAGGTTACGACGAGGGAGACGGAGTTGGACGCGATTTCGGGAATGCTATCTGAGGGTTGTGTGAGGAACTTTGCTTGGGGAAAGACGCTTGTCAGGGTATGCCGAGTTTGATTGTCGCAGTGTTTCAAAAGGGCATGCGTTTTTTTTAAAATGAGGTTTTTGACATCTCTTAATGGTGGTTCTTGATTTCTTTTTTCATTGATTTTTTTTTGTGAATCAACAGAGACAGCCTGATTGGGTGGCAGGGTATAAACAGAGAAAAAGCCGGATGAGTGTCCCGTCAATCTACTCAGTGCGACCAGGCAAATCCATTGATCGACTTGATCAAGGTTGTCGATTTTTTCGTTTAGATATTTTTTTAGGGAACAAATCTGCTTCAGGGTTTCCGGGTGATAAAAGACCAGTAATTCTTCCGGATATTCATCGACATCTTTGAGTTCTATACGCGATAGCCTGTCGGCGACTTGTTCGGTTGTAGGTGGATTCAGGCGAGGAAGCGTCATAATGGAACTCAACGGATTAATATCGCATCCTATGGGAACGCGTCCCCAAAGAGCAGATTCAATGAGTGTAGTACCCCGTCCGGCAAAAGGATCATAAACCACGTCGCCCGGTGTGGTTAGTCGTTCGATAAAGAATCTGGGAAGTTGGGGTTTGAAGCACGCTCGATATGATATTTCGTGGAGTGCATTGGCTGCTCTTTGTTTGGCGGTCCAAAATTCGTTTACGTAAGTTTCAAGGCGAATCGGCTCTGTTTCCGTAGAGGTCACAATCGTATTTTTGCCAAATGCGTTGAAGTCCGCCAGTTCCCTTCTGAGCTGGTCAGATGCAGGGGATTCTATCGATAGTGTCAGTTGCTTCGCGGTCATAATATGTGTTCGTGTTAGAGGCGTTTGTCGCAAATATTTATAGATACAAAACTGCCTGGTGTCAAGGATGGGAGGGAATATTCCATTCGGTGAATGGAAAAGGTTCATGGATATTTTCGTTAAAAAAGAAATATGCCGAGACCCCGATCAGGCGATGGGACGGGAGTGGCTTGAGACCAATGGTCTGGGTGGATTTGCGTGTTCTACGATTATTGGAATGAATACGCGGCGGTACCACGGTTTGCTCATTCCCGCACAAAATGAGTCGCACGGTCGATTTGTCGCGCTGTCCAAATTTGAGGAGACGCTTATTGCGCCCGATATGGGGACTTTTGAACTGGGCAGTAATTGCTACGCTGGTGCTATTCATCCACACGGTTATACCCATCTCGAACACGTCCGACTGGATCCCTTTCCTACCTTTACCTATTGTACTGACGATTTGTGTTTTGAAAAGCAAATTTTTATGGTCTATGGTCAAAATACCACTGTGATTACTTACGGTCCCTTTGATCGCCCTGTTATGCTTACGTTGCGTCCGCTCGCGGCTTGCCGAGATTATCATCACCTGGCACGTCGGAATGATATGCTCAATGGCGATGTCGATATTTGTGATGGTCTGGTGAGTTTTCAGCCTTATTCGAAATACCCGCCTTTGCATATCGCGCACAATGGAGAATTTCAATCGCGTGGCGATTGGTATTACAATTTTGAATATGCCGTTGAAGCGTACCGCGGTCTGGACAATCGTGAAGATCTGTATTGTCCCGGAGAATTTATCTTTGATCTCGCAGCGGGCGAATCCGCGCATTTGCTCGTCAGCCTTGAACGCGGCACCTGCGATCAGGTGAATGCGCTTCGGCAGGCTGAGATAGATCGGAAAAATAAAATTGTTCAATCAGTTCCCAAATGCACGGGTCTCAGTTTGAGTGCAGATGCCTTTCTCGTCAAACGCAGCGACGCACGCGCTACCATTATCGCGGGTTATCCCTGGTTTACGGATTGGGGGCGCGATACGATGATCGCGCTGCCCGGTCTCGCACTGGTGACCGGACGATTTGACGAAGCCCGCGATATTCTCGCTGCTTATGCACATTTTTGCGACAAGGGGATGATTCCAAATCGATTTCCCGATTGCGGTGATATACCCGAGTACAATAGCGTGGATGCAACCCTGTGGTACGTCTATGCAGTGGATCGCTTTTTGGCGTACACAGATGATTATGCGTTTGTGCGTGAGTCCCTTTGGTCCGTGCTACAGGAGATTATCCGTTATTTTGTTTCGGGAACGCGCTATAATATCCATGTGGATTGCGATGGGTTGCTCTATGCTGGGGAACCCGGTGTGCAACTGACATGGATGGATGCTAAGGTGGGAGATTGGGTCGTTACCCCGCGGCAGTGCAAACCCGTTGAGGTCAATGCGCTGTGGTACAATACGCTGTGTGTGATGCGGAATTTGGCTGATAGATATGGCGAATCCGGTCTCAGTGCCGAATACGCCGGCCTTGCGGAAAGAACAGCCGCGCGCTTTGCCGAGGCATTCTGGAACTCCGATGCCGGATGTTTGTACGATTGCCTGACAGATGAGGAGCCGGATGCTGCTATTCGCCCGAATCAGATTTTTGCCCTCAGCCTGCCGCATCGCATGCTCGATGTCGCGCGTGAACGCAGTATTCTCAATGTGGTCGAACGCGAGTTGCTCACGTCTTATGGTTTGAGAAGCCTGTCGCCTTCCGACGCGGCATACAGGGGCACTTATGGCGGCGATCCGTATAGTCGCGATAGCGCGTATCACCAGGGAACGGTTTGGGCATGGCTTATGGGTCCGTTTATTACTTCATGGGTTCGCATTCGCGGCAAGGAGGCAGATGTTCGTACTTCTGCAAGAGATATGTTGCGCCCTTTGTTGCGCCATGTTGAAGCGTCGGGTCTGGGACATATTTCTGAGATTTTCGATGGCGATCCGCCCCATGCATCTCGCGGTTGTTTTGCCCAGGCGTGGAGTACTGCCGAAGTCTTGCGCGCTTTTGTAGAAGATGTGCTGGATCAGGGACCTGAAAAATGAAATAGAGGTGTAAATATGAGCGAAATAGATCAAAATGGCCGTGAGCCGGTTGTGACAAAATGGGGACGCATTGAGATCGATTTCGAGAGTGATAAAGATTACGGAAATCCCATTCAAGAAGCGGCATTGCAGGTGGTGTTTACATCGCCTTTTGGATCGGTCTATAATGTGATGGGATTCTGGGATGGCGGACGGCAATGGCGCGTGCGTTTTTGTCCAGATGAAGATGGCGAGTGGTCGTATGCGACGTTTTTTTCAGATGCGGAAAACACGGGTTTGCACAATCGCGAGGGGCGTTTTACGTGCGGGTCATCTCAGACGAGCAGTGAATTTGATGTACACGGTCCTATCGCGCTGTCTGCAAACAGGCGGCATTTTGTTTATGCGGATGAGAAGCCGTTTTTCTATATGGCAGATACGGCGTGGAATGGCTGTTTGCGGGCGACGCGGGATGAATGGCGCTATTATCTCAGCGAGCGCGTGCGGCAGGGATTTAATACCGTGCAATGGGTGGCTACGCAGTGGCGTGCGGCTCCAGATGGCGATATCGAGGGCAATCAGGCGTTTTCCGGTGTGGAAAAGATTGCAATAAATCCGGCTTTTTTTCAGCGTTTGGATGACTGGGTGGAGATGACTTTTCAGGCAGGCCTGGTCAATGCGCCCGTGATGTTGTGGGCTCTGGGAGGGCGCAGTCATCCGGAAAAGAGTCCGGGCGTCTCGTTGTCAGAGGACCAAATGATCCTGCTGGCTGAATATATGGTCGCGCGATGGGCGTGTTATCCCGTGGTGTGGATTTTGGGTGGGGATGGCAATTACGATGGCGAGAATGCCGAGCGATGGCAGCGCGTTGGGCGCGCGGTTTTCGGGAAAGGTCCCCACGCGCCTGTGGCGATGCACAGTTCGGGGCGGCGATTCCCGACTGATGAATTTCGGTCTGAAAATTGGCTCGATGTGGTGGGTTATCAAAGTGGTCACGGCGACAGCGACGAGACTTTGCAGTGGATTGTGACGGGGCCGCCTTCGGAAGATTGGAAAAAGACGCCGCGCCAATTTTATATTAACATGGAGCCTGCTTATGAAAATCACGTGGCCTATCATTCAAAGCGGCCACACGATGCAGCGTCGGTTAGAAGGGCGATGTACTGGAGCCTGCTCAACGCGCCAACCGCTGGCGTGACTTATGGGGGACACGGCGTGTGGGGGTGGGACGATGGTAGCGGGCCGCCTGTTGACCATCCCAATTCGGGAACGCCATTGCCCTGGCATGACGCGCTGATGATGGATGGGGCAGAGCAAGTGCGGCATCTCGTCGATGCATTCGATTCTATCGGGTGGTGGAATTTGCGCCCGGCGCCAGAGTTGTTGGGCACGCAGCCCGGCGGGCGAGATGTACACAATCACATTTTGATTTCTAAATCTGTGGCAAACGATCTTGTGGTTGCCTATACACCACAGGGCGAGGCGGTGGTGGTGAAGATGGTGGGGTTGTCACCACATCTGCGGGGTATTTGGTACAATCCGCGCGATGGCGATGTCGATGCAGCAGAAGTGCGCGAGGGTAATGGCAAGCGCATTTACGAAGCACCGGGAGGTGGCGATTGGCTTCTGGTTTTGGCATGAGGAGATGATATGGATCACACTTTTGAACAGAATTGCACGGTGTCTTATAAGGTTCTCGGTCCCAATACCCGCGGATCAGATCACCATTACGAAGTAGATGTCTGTGCTTCGCTAGAGGAGTTGCAGCAATTTGACCGAGAGGGATATCTGGTGCGCGAGGGATTGTTTGCGGGCGGGGACTTGAAAGCATTGCAAGATGCGCTGGATCGGTTGGAGGATCGGGAATCGGGCGCGTTTCGAGATACGGGAAAGCGGTCCTGGGGACGTATCCCGCGACATTTGATGGATAAAGATCCGGTGTTTTTGGATTTGTTGAAATTTCCGCCTGTGTTATCTATTGCGCGGGCGATGATGGGGCCACTGGTCAGGCTTCGGGGATTGAGCGCGCGGATCAGTTATCCGGCTGAAACGCCTCATCAGACCCCCTGGCACCAGCATTTGCGCGTGGTTTCCAATCCTTTGCCGCCGTGGTTTTCCAGACCACATGGGATAGATGCTCTGATTTATCTGGATGATTTGAATGAGGATACGGGACCCGTGGGAATTGTGCCGGGGTCGCACAATTGGTTGGATAGAGCACCGCCTCCCGATACTTATGAGCCGGTTGAAGGTGAGCTTGTGGTTCGCGTGAAGGCCGGGGGCGGCGTGTTGATTCACAGCAATCTCTGGCATCGCGGATTGCCGACGTTGAGGACAAAGCGCAGGATGTTGATTTTGAGTTATACGCCGACCTGGCTGCGCCGATCACCTCATGGGGGACCGCCTCCCGGTGACGGGTTGACGCAGGCGATTTTAGAAGGCGATGACGAAGAGGCGCGTATTTTGTTGGGTAAAGGTGGATATACTTGAATTTCTAAAGGAGCGATATATGAGTATGGTAGCCGTTGGAGAATTGAATGTAGATGCCGCGCTTTACGCATTGGTTAAAGATGAAATTGCGCCCGATACGGGCGTGGATGCAGAGGCTTTTTGGCAGGGGTTGGAAGAGATTGTAAGAGATTTGGGACCGGAGAATCGGCGTTTATTGGAAAGGCGCGATGTCTTACAGGCGAAGATCGATGCCTGGCACGAGGGGCGCGAATCTATTGATGGGGAAGCGTACAGGGCATTTTTGCAGGAGATCGGGTATTTATTGCCCGAAGGAGATCATTTTCAGGTGTTGACAAATGGGGTTGATCCAGAGGTTGCGACAGTGGCTGGACCGCAATTGGTCGTGCCGGTGGATAATGCGCGTTATTGTTTGAATGCGGCCAATGCGCGCTGGGGTAGTTTGTACGATGCGCTGTATGGGACAGATGTGATTCCAGAGGATGATGGCGCAGATAAGAGTACGGCTTATAATCCTGTGCGCGGCGAGAAGGTGATTGCCAGTGCGAATGAATTTTTGGATGCGACTGTGCCGCTGTCCACTGGGTCTTACGCATCAGTCACGGCGTTTGCTCTGGGTGAAGAGAGTGGACAGAAGGTGCTTGTGGCAGAGGTTGATGGTCGGGATACAGGGTTATCAGATTCGCATCAGTTTGTGGGCTATGCGGAGCGAGATGGGGCACTGTCCAGTGTGCTGTTGGCGCACAATGGATTGCATGTTGAGATTCAGATCGATTCGGACCATCCCATTGGGAAAGAGCATCCGGCAGGGGTGAAAGATGTGGTGCTGGAATCAGCAATTACCACGATTCAGGATTGTGAGGATTCCGTATCGGCTGTGGATGCCGCGGACAAGGTGCTCGTGTATCGCAACTGGTGCGGTTTGATGAAGGGGACGCTGGAGACGACTTTTGAAAAGAATGGACAATCCCTGAATCGCAAATTGAATCCCGATAGGAATTATATCCGTCCAGATGGCGGTGCGTTGACATTGCCGGGGCGAAGCACGCTGCTGGTGCGAAATGTGGGTATTCACATGTACACCGATGCAGTGACGACTGGAGATGGAGAGGAGATTCCCGAGGGGTTTTTGGATGCGATGGTGACGTCGCTGGCGGCTATTCACGATTTGAAGGGCAATGGCGTGTTTCAAAATAGCCGCTCGGGCAGTGTGTATATCGTAAAGCCCAAGATGCACGGGCCTGAAGAGGTGGCGGCGACAGTAGAATTATTCGGGCGCGTGGAAGATGTGCTTGGACTTGCGCGAAATACGCTGAAGATCGGGATTATGGATGAGGAACGGCGCACGACTGTCAATTTGAAACGCGCTATGTGGGAAGCCCGTGAACGCGTCATTTTCATCAATACGGGATTTTTGGATCGCACGGGTGATGAGATGCACACGAGTATGGAAGCCGGTGCTATGCTTCCCAAGAATGAAATTAAGGCGCAACCGTGGTTGACGGCTTATGAGGATTGGAATGTGGATGTGGGTATTGAGACGGGGTTGATCGGCAAGGGGCAAATTGGCAAGGGGATGTGGGCGATGCCCGATGCGATGCGGGAGATGGTGGAGACGAAGATGAATCACCCGGAAGCCGGGGCGACTACTGCGTGGGTTCCTTCGCCAACTGCTGCGACATTGCATGCGATGCACTACCATCAGGTGAATGTTTCGGCGCGGCAAGCAGAACTCGCGAGGCGAGAACGCGCGAGTCTGGATGCGATTTTGACGCCGCCTTTGCTGGATAGAGATCTGACGGCTGAGGAGATTGCGAACGAATTGGACAATAACGCGCAGGGTATTTTGGGCTATGTGGTGCGCTGGGTTGATCAGGGTGTTGGCTGTTCCAAGGTGCCCGATATTCACGATGTGGGTCTGATGGAAGATCGCGCGACTTTGCGTATTTCGAGCCAGCATATCGCCAATTGGCTGCATCACGGGATTGTGAGTGCAGAGCAAGTCCGCGAGACGTTTGAGAAGATGGCCGCGGTTGTGGATCGGCAGAATGCGGGCGATCCGAAATATCGCAATATGGCTCCAAATTTTGATGAGAGTACTGCGTTTCAAGCGGCGCTCGATCTGGTTTTCAAGGGTCGCGAAGTGCCCAATGGATATACTGAGCTGGTTTTACACGCGCGGCGGCGAGAGGTGAAAGGCTAATCGCTAAATAGGAAGTGAATAATGGGGCGAAAGTTGCTGGTTTTTGATGTGGGCAATTCGCGTTTGAAGGCGGCGTTATACGATGGCGATCGCCTGATTGCGCGTGCATCTCTTAGCGGAGTTCAAGATTCGACACAGGTCGTGAATGTGCTCAAATCGCGTTTTGCCCCGAAAGAGACACCCGATCACTGCTTGATTGCTTCTGTGGTGCGCGGCGCAGATGAGGTGATTCACAAGGCGGTCCAGACTGTATGGGGGTTAATGCCACAGGTAGTCGATACAGAAATGGATCTGGGGATTGATGTCGCTGTGTCTCGTCCCGACCATGTTGGCATTGATCGGCTATTGCAAGCGAGTGAGGCGTTTCGCGTTTGCGCGGGGCGTGTGGTTGTCGCCGCTTTTGGCTCTGCGCTGACTGTGGATCTGGTGACAGCAGATGGTGTTTTTCGCGGGGGGACGATTGCGCCCGGTTTGGGTATGGGGTTGCGCGCGCTGCACGATGAGACGAGTTTGCTTCCCCATGTGGCGCTTCAACCACCTGATTCGGCTGTTGGGACGGATACGGCTTCTTGTATCCGGGCAGGTATTGTTTACGGGGCTGCTGGCGCTGTTGAGCGACTGTTTGGTGAATTGGTTCCCGATGGGCGGGCGACGCTTGTTTTGACCGGGGGGGATGCCGAGTTGATTGCGCCGTTTATAAAATTCCCCCATCGGGTGGAGCCAGATCTGGTTATGCGTGCGCTAATTTCGTTAGATCGCAGGATTTTTGACCATTAAGGGGCAAAAGTAGCGGCGTTGAGGAGAACAATGCGGTCGCACGCGATGGCGGGGTAATCCCGCACGGTGATGGTTTTTTCCGAGGCGGATTCGATTTCGTAGCCGGTGTCTGCGGCTAATAGATAGGTTCCGGGGAGAGCGTTGGGGTCGGGCACGGTTTGCGATATGTGATAGGTGCGGTTGTCAACTGAGGTGACATTGAGCGGGGTTTGTGCCTGCGAGAGTGTGAGGGTGTGACTGCCGCAGCGGAGTTCGGTGCCGCAGAGCAGATAAGCCCGTTTGAGATTGCCCTGGTTGTCGATGGATGCATATGCGAATTGGCCTGTGATGGAGACGGGTCCGAGGTCATGGGTTGTACCTTCTGGGGCTGAGAGGATGTAGTCGGTACAGCCGTCGCGTTTTACGGCTATTGCCATGGCGCTGGTGTCGGGGTCGTTCAGGATCAGGTGTGCGGATTGGATGGGTGATTTGTCGGTGTAGGGTGTGATGACGGCGGCGTACTGACTATTTGTGTTCGCGTCGTTTTTGCGTTCGGCCAGGATTTGCTGAACGGGTGGGGCGTTGAGCTGGTCGCCCAGGTCCGAGCGCCAGCCGGGCGCGTCTGCGAGCAGGAGGCGATGGATGGGGTTGAGCAGGGTGAGGTCCATTCGCAGGTCCTGGTTTTGCCATGTGGCGGTGAAGGGGGCTTGGGGATGGTCGGCGCGGATGTTGTCGAGCCATTCGATTTGTTCGTTTATGGGTTGGGGATCGGCACCGCGAATGTCCGTGAGATTCCCGTTGCAGTGGAAGCCATACTGGTGGAGCTTGCCGCCGTTTATTCGGAAGAAGTCGATGGCGTAGGTCTGTTCGCCGGGGATCTGGATGAGCGCACAGGTGCGCTGGTAGCGGTCGCATTGCTCGTACGGGGTGGCGGATGCTTGGATGATTTCGACGCCTGTACCCGTGCCAAAGAGTTCCAGGGTGGCGGGTTTTGGGTTGCCGCTTTGGTTTTGGGCATCAACGGTGACGATGTTGTGGGAGAGGGTGCTTTTGGTCCAGGCATTTCTGGGGTCGTCCCATATATAACCCCTGTCTGCGGCCATTTCTCGCCCCTGGGCGATGTAGATGATGCCGAGGCTGTCGTAGTGGCGATGGCCGCCAAAGCCATAACCGTTGAGGTAGAAGGCTGTGTGACCTTTTGGGTTTCCGCCGCGCAGGACGGCGACGTGCCAGCCGGGGAACCATTCGGTGTGGTGGGGCAGGTCGGTGTTTTGTTCGGATACTATATCGGGATCCCGGTGCCAGAGGGCGTATTCGTCGCCTTTTTGCGAGAGTGGAGCGTTCTGCGATTTTTCCAGCAGGCCAGCGTAGCGATTGCCGTAATGGGCGGATAGGATTTCGGCGTAGATGGGGTCAATGCCTCGGCCTTCTCGAGAGTCTCCGATGACGGGGTCTTGCAGGTTCGGATCGAGCATGCGGGCCATGCTTTCCAGAGCCAGGCGGTAGCGGTCGAAGTGCTGAAAGGGGTCCAGGTTTTTGAGGGCTGGACCGATTTCGGGTTCGTAGCCGTCGGGATCGGAGTATCCGACGAGCAGTTCTGGGATGTCGCGCAATAGGTTGAGGTGCATGGCGGAATAGGAGGGAGATTCGGTGCAAAAGCCGTCGAAGTGGAAGGCATCTTCGAGGAGGGTTTCAAGGCCTTCGATGGCGCGGCGCACGCTTTGCGGTTTGTTAAAGAGTATGCCGACGGCGGCGCTTAGTGCGCGGCCAGGACCGCATTTGTTGTTGATTTCGCTCCAGTTTTCGGTGTCTGCACAGCCAGCCAGGATGAGGTCGTTGACGATGCGTTGATTCATTTCGGGTGTGAGGACGGGGGAGCCATCCTGATATTGGGCTGTTCGGATAAGGTCGTAGGCGAGGGTGATCTGGAGAATGCTTCCGCCATCGGAGCCACTGCAACCAAAGCGTCCGGCGCCCCAGAAGCCGTTGTTGAGGACCGCATGGTCTCCTTCTCGATGGCGGCCTTCAAAGGCGGTGATGATGGTTTCGACGGGAAAACGCCCGGCGCGGGGATATTTGCCGAGGGAGATGGCGACTTCGGCTGGTGGAGAATCCGCTATGGTGCCGTCGTAGGAGTGGAAGAGCCAGTTGGGATATCGCCGCGCCATGCAGTCCATGATATAGGCGCACCACTGGGCGTATAATACGTCATCGGTGAGGGCGTATAATTTGGCAAGCGGTAGCATTTGTTCGAAGCACCAGCGGCTTTTTTTTGTGCGGATGATGCCGGACCAACTCGTGTGTACGGGCCACCGGACCCATTTGAAGGCGTGTTTGCCGGATTTGTCTTCGGGGTGGGCGCGTTCTTCGTCGGTGAGGTAGAAGGTGAAGGTCTGGTTCATTCTGGGCGCGGTGATGCTGCCGGTTTCGGGATAGTTGGCGTTGGGGTACTCGGTTTTGCAGTATTTGCAGATGAGTTTATCCGGATCAGTGGGATCCCATTCGTACAGGCCGGTTTCACCCATGGAGGAGAGGCGGTTGACGCAGGCGGGACAGTTCTGACCGTATTCGGGCCAGGGGGTGAGTTCGGGCATCATGGCGTCGATAAAGTCGCGGTTCTGGTCCATGAGGTAGGCGACCTGTTGTTTCCAGCTTTCGAGGATGGCCTGCGCCCAGGGGTAGCGTCTGAGGTTTTTACGGGCGTTTTCGACGTTGAGTAGCGGCATGGGTGCTCCTGTGGAACGCGTTGATCTTATGGTTTTTACTTTTTGCAATATATTGAGAAATAGACTTTGTGTCTAACCAAAGAATGGACGCACAATATAGCTGTTTGTATCTCATTTCTTGCGTCTTGTGTCTCTCTTTTGTAATATCTCCACTGACCAGATGCATAATACCAGAATACGGGCTATTTACTTTGGAGGAATACGATGGGAAAGCAGCAAATAGCAGCAACAATGCTCAACAAAGACGATTTGATCGTCATCTGTGGGGCGGGCGGCTTTATTGCTGGTGCGCTGACGCGATATTTTCACGATCAGGGGTTTGTGCGGCTTCGCGCCGTTGATAAGAAGCCTTTGCCCGAATGGTACCAGCGCGTGCCGGGGGTGGAGAATCTGTGTTTGGATTTGAGCGATGAAGATAATTGCAAACGCGCCGTTGAGGGTGCTGCTGAAGTGTACAATCTCGCGGCAGATATGGGTGGGATGGGGTTTATCGAGCGGTTCAGGATCGACTGTTTGCGGAGTATTCTGATCAATACCCATCTGATTGAAGCGGCTTATTGGGCGGGTGTTGATCGGTATTTCTTTTCTTCTTCTGCCTGTGCGTATAATACCGAATTACAGGAGGATCCCAATGTGCGCGCTCTGAAAGAATCAGATGCGTATCCGGCTATGGCAGAGCGCGGATACGGTTGGGAGAAGTTGGTTTCGGAGATGTTTTGCGAGGAGTACTGGTCAGAGCGCGGCATGAAGACGGCGATTGCGCGGTTTCACAATGTGTATGGTCCTTATGGGACGTGGGATGGCGGGCGAGAGAAGGCACCCGCCGCGCTTTGCCGCAAGGCGATTGAAGCCAAAGATAACGGCAAACTCGAGATTGATATTTGGGGCGATGGCAATCAGACGCGCAGTTTTATGTACGTTGACGATTGTATTAAAGGCGTCGATATGATTATGCACAGTGAGGACCTGGTTGCAACGCCTATTAATCTCGGTTCGAGTGAACTGGTTTCTATCAATGAACTGGTCAGTGTTATTGAGGAGATCGGTAGTATTAAACTCAAGCGTACGTATGATCTCACGGCACCTCAGGGCGTTGCTGGGCGCAATAGTGACAATGCGATGATTAAAGAGATTCTCGACTGGGAGCCAGATACCTCTTTGCGCGACGGTATGGCTAAGACTTATGCCTGGATTGCACAGCAATATGCGGACCGCAAGGCGGGTAAGTGGACGGTGAGTTAAGCAGGGTATTTATTATATGGGCAAAGATATTACGAGCGTTATTGGCAGTATTCCCTTTCGCATGGCTTTTGCCGGTGGGTGGATTGATCAGCCTTTTTTGTCTCAGTACAATCCATCGCCTCCCGGGTCTATGGTTGTGGTTTCGCTCGAGCCGACCAGTCGTTTTATGAATCGCTGCGGTATGGCGACGAGTACGCGAGATGTTGCGATGAAGCTCTGGGGTTCTACGTTTCCCGATCACGCGCCGTCTGATCTGGTGAAGGAATTGTACACGGTGGAAAATGAGGGCAAGGCCGAGCCGTCGGGGTCACAGGATATGGTCGGGTTGCTTTATCCGGGCGTGAGCAGGCTCGACTACGATTGCGAGTACGAGGGGGGGTATTTTCCGGTTCATATCGAGTCGAATAACGATTCTGCTGTCGCGCGTTGGCTCGAGGATGTGGTCTATATGGTTCCGGTTGCGCCGCGTCCCGATGGCTATGAGCCGTTGGGTGAGAAGAATTTAGATCCGATATGGATTGAGAGATTGAGTCAGTCGGGCAAGGATTGTTATGATGCGATTATTGCCAGGGATGCGCGTGGATTGGGCGCGTCGTTGAATGAGTGTATGGTGTGTTGGGAGACTCTTTTGCCTCATACGGTACGTCATCCGACTATTCGGATTGATTTGATGGGTATTTTGGAATATTATCAGTCGAGATATGTCGGGGCGATGTTTTCGGGGTGTGGCGGTGGGTATATTTACGTTGTGTCTGAAGAGCCCGTGCCGGGCGCTCTTCGCGTGGATGTCCGATATGACAAAGGGTAAGTGATTATGAAGACGGTCATTGTTTCAGGCAGTTTTGACGATATGAGGGCGCGAGATATCCGTTTTTTGCAGGAGGCTTCCCGATATGGCTATCTTCACGCGCTGGTATGGGGGGATGATGCCATTGAGGGGCGACCCAAATTTCCGGAAGAAGAACGCATGTATATGATGGATGCGATTCGCTATGTGGATTGCGCCACGCTTATTACGGAGTTGGTGGATAAAGACGGTCTTCCCGATGCGGTCCAGGCCGATATGTGGGTGGTGGATGAACGAGACGATACGCCGCAGAGACGACATTTTTGCGATGTGCATAATATCGCATATCGCGTTTTGACGTCAGACGATGTGAGGGGGTTTCCGATAGGGGAGACAGCGGATGGGGATGCGAAAAATAAAAAAGTGATTGTTACGGGGTGTTTTGACTGGTTTCACTCCGGGCATGTCCGATTTTTTGAAGAGGTGTCGGAGTTGGGCGATTTGTACGTTGTTGTGGGGCACGATGCCAATGTCCGTCTGCTCAAGGGCGAACATCATCCGATGTTCGGTGAAGACGAACGCCGGTATGTGGTGCAATCCGTCCGTTTTGTCAAACAGGGGATCATTTCCTCTGGCGATGGATGGATGGATGCCGCGCCTGAGATTGAGGTTATTAAACCGGATATTTATGCGGTGAATGAAGATGGCGATAAGCTGGAGAAGAGAGTTTTTTGCGAGGAACACGGCCTGGAATACGTCGTGTTAAAACGCGCGCCGAAGGATGGATTGCCGCGTAGAGAGAGTACGGTTTTAAGGGGGTTTTGATTTTTTACGATGAAACCTCATTGCGGAGCGTTTTGTCTTTTTATGTAGAGTAAATTAAGACCTCTATAGCTCTAAATAACAGGATTGTGCGATGTCAAATATTCTTCTCGATAAACCCGATACCGAATTGCATCTTAAGACGCTTGGCTTCGACAGGGTGCTCGCTTATAAGCTCTGGTGTTACCGCAATGGGCTGGATACTGGTCTGGATAAATCTGCTGCTCAGCGTCAGGCAGAGATTGATCTTCTCCAACGCGAGGTTGAGCAGCGCGATCCCGATGTTAGCCCGAGACACAATGCCCACCGCGCCAAATTTATCGCTCGTATCTTTAAAGGCGAGCTTCAGGATGAGACTGTCTCTGATTTGCTCTTTCGCATTCGCGCGATTTACAATAATCTCGACGGTGATCCCAACGCGCAACAAGCACTGGGGTGCCTCGTTCTGCACGTTGAAAAATACGGCGATTTGATGCGGCCCGCACGCGCCTGCAAGCGTTTTGGTCATACGGTTGTCAATACCTATATTGCCGCTCTTGAACAACTCGCTCGCAATCACACAGATTGGATTCGGCCCGTTGAGGATTGGCGACCTAATAGCTATAAACCAGCGCACCAATTCTATAGCCTTGCGCGTCATCTTCTGGCACAATACGATGTGCCCGCATTTTTTGATACGGCATTTTTACAGGGCAATACACCAAAGGCGCGACAGGAACAAGCGTGGTTCATTCACGTTGGCATGGGGCAAAATATCCGCACAGCCGGTGTGCCTATGCGGATTACAAAGCGCATGGCGCATTTGCTTTTGCAAGAAAAACGCAGTTATCACACCGTTGTTCAGTGCCTTCGCAAGGTTCAGTACGTAGCTTATGGCGGCAACCCGAAAAGTGCCTGGGAAATTGCCCATGGACCTCTGGGGGAAGGATTCGAGAACGAAGATTTTTGGGAGACTGTTGTCCATTTCCTCGCCAATCAGGCTTTTCTCGAACGCAGTTATATCAATCCCATTATCGACTATATCCGCAATCAAAAATTCACGCCTCAGCGCATGCCGCAACCCGACGGTACGGAGATCGAAGGTCCGCCGCTACATCCCAATTTTTGTATGAAGGGTCGCAGTATTAACAAGCTTCTCCGCCAGGTCGATGTGTGGCATCAAGAACTTACGGGTTTGGAAGATGTCGAGTTGGAAATTTGGGCGTCCTCTGGCTTTAGGGAGTTTGAACATGTGACACTGGACCCCAGGCTAAAACGCAATATTCAGTGGACGGTTCACGAACTCATTACTTCGCAACAACTCTACGCCGAGGGGCGCATTATGCATCACTGCGCGGGGTCTTATGCCAAACGCTGTGCCGCGGGTGAGAGATCTCTCTGGTCTTTGCGCGCGCTCGATCTCGACGCTGCCGAAGAAAATCAGGTGCAGGAGCACGTGCTTACCATTGAGGTCGATAATAAGAAAAAATCCGTCGTTCAAAACGCCGGCAAATTCAATCTCAAACCCTTTGGCAAAAAACATCTCGCCAAGCAACGCAAAACGGGGAATATTTACCTCCATCTTCTCCGCGAGGCGCCGACGGTTATGCGCCTGTGGATGAACCGCGAAGGGTTGTCCCATGGATAATACTGCGATAACCGGTCATGCGTTTCCCTTTATCGAAGTTTCTGGTACGGCGTACGATATGGGTTATCAACACGGCAAACAGGCCGCGGATCTCGTTCACAAATATCTCGTGTGGATTGATAAACTTACAGGCAAATCTCGCGATGAACTCTGCCAGAATGCGCGTGCTTTTTATCCCTTAATTGAAAAGCTGAGTCCGCTGCTTATGGAAGAGATTCGCGGGCTTGCCGATGGTGCGGATATTTCTTTTGATGAAGCTCTCTTGTGTCAGGCGCGGGGCGAGGCCGCCAGTGTTCCGCCCGAGGGGTGTACGGCGTTCGCGCTTACTGGCTCTGCGACTGCCGATGGGTATCCCCTGGCCGGTCAAAATCAGGATCTCGCGGTCGAATACGCCGATGTCGCCATTCTTTTGCATGTCTGTCCTTCTGATGGTCGGCCCAGGGCATTGCTTTTCACTTTTGCTGGACAATTGGGTTATTCGGGTATGAATCAGTACGGTCTGGCTCATTTTGCCAATGCGCTCTACGATTGTCCCTGGCAGATGGGCTTGCCTCACTATCCGCTCAAACGCATTATGCTCGAGCAGAAGGGTCTGGATACCTGTCTTCGGATTCTCAGACAGCATACTACCTGTTCGGCTGGAAATATGGTTTTTTGTTTTGGCGATGGGCAGATTGCCGATCTCGAAATCCGTCCCGAAGGCGTGATGCAATTTACCGATACACATCCCGATGCGATTGTTCACGCCAATCACTATCTCACCCCCGAATTTGCATCCTGTGAGACCAATAGTCTCGCCGATTCCTGCCCCCGACGCGATAGGATGCGCGATTTGGTTAAAGAACACTGGGGCGATATCACGGTGGATACGATGAAGGCTATTCTCTCGGATCACGATGGCGATCCCGCGGCGATATGCCGTCACGGTGCTGTAGATATGTTTTCTATTTCGGGTTATATCGCCGAACCCGCAAAGGGATTGCTTCACGTTCGGCGGGGATTGGGTTGCACGGGAACGTGGACGGCTTATGCGGTGTAGTGTTTTTTCAGGGGGTCCAGGTTTTGGCGCGTTCGGCGTAGTCCCGGGCCTGGGCGGGGATATCTACGCCGACTTCTGCGGACCAGGCTGCGAGAAGCTGTTGATAGATGGGGCCGGGTTTGCCGGTGCCGACAGGTTGGAAGTTAAAGCGAGTGATGGGTACCATACAGATGGTGGTTGAAGTGTACCAGGCTTCGTCGGCTTCTCGCACATCGTAGGGTTCGATATCGGTCTCATAGACGGGGATGTTCAGTCTTGCGGCGAGGTCCATGCAGGCCTGCCGGGAGACGCCGCGCAGGATATCGTGTGGTTTGGGTGTGTGGATTTCGCCATTGCGGGCGATGAAGAAATTGGTGCCAGTGCCTTCGGTTATAAAGCCGCGTTCGTCGGTGAGGAGGGCGTTGGCACCTTTTTCCATGCGTTGAGCCTGGAGATTGGCAATCTGGTAGTAGATGCGGCTGCGATTTTTGGCTTTGGGGTCGATGTACCGGGCGGGTACGGATTGCTGGGGCGTGATGACAAAGTGAGTGCCCTGTTCGTAATAGTGGGCACTGCCTCCAATGTGGCGCACGAGCGGGATGACGTTGATGGTGACGATGGGACTGGCACCTTCTGTGACGAGGGTGTCGTAAAAACCCAGGGCACCCCGGGTGACGTTGTGCATGATCTGAAAGTCCAGATTTTCCAGGGCGGGCAGATTTTTTTTTATAGTTTTGTGCGTGACGTCTTCCATCTGGTCAATGCTGAGGCCGCAGTCGATTTCTGCGTATTTCATGGAGGCGTACAGGCGTTTCAGGTGGTTGCGGAGGCAGTAGGGTTTTTGCTTGAAGGAGCGGGTCATTTCAAATACCATGTCTCCAAACATCAGGGCGGAGTCGAAGATGGAGATACGGGCTTCGCGTTCGGGAACGAAGGTTCCGTTGAAATAGACGAGGCGCTGGGGCATGGGGAGGCCTTTCGTGAGAGTCGAAGATTGGGAAATGGGTTGTTATATATACGACAATTTTTTTGAAATTCAAGTGAGGATGGCGATGGAGGTCACGGAGGTCGAACTATAAACCGAAAGAGAGGATTGAGACAATGGCGGAGCGATATAGAGCGGTGTTAATCGGATGCGGCAGGATGGGGGCGACGATTGATGATGAGGTGCAGGATCGTCCCGACCGTCATCTGTGGCTCCCGTATTCACATGCAGCAGCGGCTGTGGCGTGTGAGCGGACGGAGCTCGTAGCGGTTTCGGATGTGATAGCAGACAAGGCAGAGGCGATTCGCCAGCGGTACGAGGTTGCGGTTTGTTATACGGATTATCGGGAGATGATTGAGGAAGAGAAGCCGGATATCGTGTGTATCGCGACTCGTCCAGCGACCCATTCAGAGATAACGGTTTTTGCAGCCGAACATGGGGTGAAGGGGATTTATTGCGAGAAGCCGTTGTGCTGTTCGATGGCAGAGGCAGACGCGATGGTAGCAGCGGTTGAGAAGTACGGCGTGAAGTTCAATTACGGTACGCAGCGGCGATATATTCCGGTTTATCGAAAGATGCGGGAACTGGCGGATGCCGGGGAATTGGGTACGGTGCAGGCTGTCATTGTGCAAGATGGGGTGACAGCGGCGTTGTGGGGGTTAACCCATGGGGCGGATATGATGTTGTTATTAGCCGGAGATGCCGAGGTTGAGTACGTGCAGGGAACCATTGTGTGTGAGGATGAGGATTGGGAGGGCAACCGCCTGAATGTGGATCCGGGCATAGCCAGCGGGTACGTTCGGTTTGCCAATGGGGTTCACGGATATACAACGGCGGGCAGTGGCTCAGAGTTTGAGATTTGTGGCTCGGAGGGAAAGTTGAGAACGTTTAATAATGCGCTTGCCTATCAGTTTCGAAAGGCAAGCGACGTGCGGTATGTGCTGGAGGAGCAGGCATTTCCAGAGGTTCCGTGCGAGAGTGGTACGGTGAATGGGATTCGGGATATCGCGGAGGCGCTGGATACAGGGCGGGAGACAAAGGGTCCGGTTCATCTGGCGCGACGGAGCCAGGAGATGGTGATGGGGTTTATTGAGTCGCATAGGTTGGGCGGCGTGCGGGTAAGTTTGCCGATGGAGAACCGAGAACTGTACGTGGGACGGGAGGGTTGGTGAGTGCGCGTCATTGATTAAGGAGGATGGCGATGAAGATTACAGAGATCGAGGTGATTCCGCTTCGGGTCCCGTATGAGGCGCGTATCCGGAAGGCGTATTATCATTTTGCGATGCGGGAAGAGGTGACGGTGTATAAGTTTCATACGGATACGGGGTTGATAGGGTTGGGGGAGAATGTGGGTTCGCCGTTCGGTCAGGAGATGCTGGATGCCTATATCGGGACGGATCCATTTGACCAGGTGATGGGGCAGGGGCGGTTTAATCTGGATATGGCGTGCTATGATTTGATGGGCAAGCACCTGGGATTGCCGGCGTGGAAGCTGATGGGGCAGCAGGTGCGTCAGTGGGTGTCTATGGGGTGGTGGATGCCGTGTATGTCGGTGGAGGATACAGCGGCGGAGGTGCAGGTGGCGGCAGAGCGGGGATTCCGGGGGTTGAAGTGCAAGGCGCGGGCGTTTTACGATGTGGTGGCATGCGCGCAGGCGATCCAGGATGTTGCGCCGGTAGATTTTCGGGTGGAGTTCGATTTTAACGGGGCGCTGATTTGTGTGGAGAAAGCGTTGCCAGTGTTGCGGGAGCTGGAGAAGATTCCGGTGGTGAAGGGGGTTGAGGAGCCAATTTTTGCGTATGATGTTGAAGGGTGGCGCAGGCTACATGAGGCGATTCGAATACCGTTCTATCTGCACGGGGTGCGGGTGCTGTGTGAGGCGGCGTCGCGGCAGCCGTCGGGACCGTGGATAGGTCTTCGAGCGGGCGATTTTGATGGGGCGCTTTGCAGCCACGAGTGTGTGCGGGATGCACTGGCGTCGGCCTGGACTTTTGCAGCGGCGAATACGCCGATTTTGTTGCAGTATGTGGGAACGGGAATTACGACGGCGTTTGCGCTTCAGTTGGGCGCAGTGATGCCGACAGCGACGCTGCCGGGGGTGACGGCGAGTCATTCTTATGAGGACGATTTGATTGTGGATGCACATTCGGTGCAGCGCGGGTTTATGAAGGTTCCAGAGGGACCTGGCCTGGGTGTGGTGCTGGATGAGGATGCCGTGGCGAAGTACCTGGATACACCTGCTGTGGAATGGCCCCGGCATGTTTCGGTGGTGACGCTGCCGGGGGGTATCAAACATTTTTATAAAAATTTGCAACAGGCAGAGCGGCTGATGAAAAAGGGGGTGGATGAGTCGTTTGCGCCGGGCGTGCGTCTGGGTGAGTGGGAGGACGATGGGAGCGAGGAATTTGACAGGCTTTGGACCCAGTTGCAGGCGCAAGATGCACCGATTTGGGATGGGTGAAGATGAGATGGTTTTTAATAGTATTGTTGCTGTGGCCCCTGTGTGGGCAGGCTGAGGAGAGAATATTGATGCAGATTGCGACGACGATTGATTTTGGCAAAGATGTGGGGCAGAACTGGGGTACGCTGTTTGAGGCGCGAGATGCAGAGGGTCGCACAATTTTGGGCGCGGGGTTTACAGGTGTTTATAATACGGCGTTTCGCATGGATCGATATACGTTGCAGTTTTTTGTGCGGGACGATGAAGCGGAGATAAATTTTGAGACGTTGCCGCCTTCGACGGAGGATGGGGGGAGTTATTTGTTCGATCTGGATGGCTGGGTGTACGCGTGTAGCTACCATCAGGATCGGACTGCGAGAGCGTGGGATGATGTAGCAGGTGCCTGGCAGGTGGATGAGAGTTTTGGCGCGGGTGAGACGGTGAGCGGGGAGGGCAAGATGCGGGTTGGCGGGAAGGTGCTTCAGTTTAAGGGGGGTGAGGCGTGGTATGATGGGGAGCGGGTTCTCGCAAGACCGGTGTCCGGATATTATCATCATTTTTATTACGCGCTGGGGTATTTGACGTTTTTCTATAAGAATGAAGAGGTGGAACAGCCGTACACGAAATTGTACGCAGTGCCCTGGGTGCCGGGAGATGGGACGGTTGATCTGGAGAAGGCGGTGGTGCTCGATCTGAAGTACGATCGGGAGACGCCGTTTGCCATTGGGCAGCTTGGGAATGAGATTGTAAATTCGTCCAATATGGGCGGGATATATGCGTTTGATGGGGTGAGGTGGAAGGTGTTGCGCGCATCATTGGAGGGGGTGAGTTTTCAGCTTTATTCGATGCTGAATTGGTATGATAAGCTGTTGATGGCGCAGTATCCAACGGGTAATTTGTTTATTTACGATGGGGCGGAGGTTCGCCATATAGAGGATTGGCCGCCTGTGATGCCGGGTGTGTCGGATAGGGTGCGAGAGGCGCAAACTACGGGGTTTTACGGCGGGGATCTCTATGTAGGCGTTTGGCCGTGGTCCGAGTTGTGGCGGTACGATGCACACAGGGATCACTGGCAGTTTGTGAAGCGGATGTTCCGGCGTCCGCCAATTACGGATGAGATGAATCATCCGTGGGAAGATCGGGTTGTGGCGTATAATGAAGAATACGATGGTGATATCGTGATCAATGAGTGGGGGCAGCGCGTTACGGGACTATCTCCGATGGGGGACGCGCTCTATCTTTCTGTGAGTGCTAAGGGTTGCCCCGAGCGAGATATGCGGCTTGCGTTTTTGCACGATGACGAGGTGTGGAACGAGTACCGCGTGGTGCATCGGTTGAAAAAGCCGGGTCATGTTTCTGTGCCGGTTGTGTGGCGCGACGGACCGACGACGCTGTTGTTCACGGTTGGCGAGGTGGAGATCAGTATCAGGCAGGATGGGAAACTTCTGGGGACGGCGCCAGTTCGACGGGAACAGGTGGGGCGGGTGGTGAAGGATGCCGAGTTTCAGTGGGAATACGGGATGTATGGACCGCTACAAGCGGGGTTGCTGTCAAAGGGCGTGGAACGGTAGTTCGTGCGAGAATGGTCAGGATCTGCGGGCTGTTTTGCGTTACCACATTTTAGTTTTGGAGGAGACGCATGGCTGTTACACGGGAGGATTTACAGGCTGCTATTGATCGGTTTCCGCGTACGGAACTGGCGGATTTGCCGACGCGGTTGGACGATTGTCCGCGATTTTCAGAGGCGCTGGGTGGGAAGGTGCGGGTGATGGTGAAGCGAGATGATTTGACGGGGTTGGCTTTTGGAGGGAATAAGACGCGAAAATTTGATCTGGCTCTGGGAGATGCGGTGGCGCAAGGGGCTACGGCGTTGATAACGGGCGCGGCGTCACAGTCGAACCACGCGCGGCAGGCAGCGGCAGCGGCTGCCAGGCTGGGGATGAAGTGCGTGCTGGTGAACCGGCACGATCACCGCAGCCAGATGGGTATTCAGGGCAATCAGTTGCTGGATAATATTCTGGGGGCGGATGTGCGGCTGGTTGTGGATGGCGTGAATCAGAATGAAGTGAAGGAGCGGGTTGTGGCGGAACTGACGGCGCAGGGAGAGAAGCCCTATCTGATCGGGCAGCGTGCGGTGGTGCTGGGTACGGTGGCTTATGTGTGCTGTGTGCTGGAGATTGTGGCACAGCTTGAAGCGATGGATGCACGGGCGGATTTTATTTGTACTGCGTCCGGGCACGGGACACATGCGGGGCTGGCTTTGGGGGTGAAGGCGCTGGGTTTGCCGATCAGGACGCTGGGGTTTTCGCCGAGCAAGGGGGATGAGGCACAGCGGAGGGCGAGGCTGGCGGAGGTGGGCAACGAGGCGGCAGAGCTTTTGGGGCTGGATGTTCGATTGCGGACAGAGGAGTTGGAGAATACGGATGCGTATGTGGGTGAGAATTACGGAATTGTGACGGAGGCGGGATTAAATGCATTGCATTTGCTGGCGCGGACAGAGGGGATTTTACTCGATCCAGTATATACGAGTAAGGCGATGTCAGGGGTGATTGACCGCATTCAGACGGGAGAGATTCCGGAGGGATCCACGGTGGTTTACGTACATACGGGTGGGAATCCAGCGCTGTTCGCGTATGCGCCAGAGTTGATTTCTAATGGAGATTATCGGCAAAATCTTGTGACGAGTTGAGGCGGGTAGTGCCCGTATAACGCGGCTTATCATTATTCCTCCAAAAGATAGACAGGGACAACAGCAAGTCGTTGCTGTTTGTAAAACATTTTTATGTTTCATCATTGGATAAGGGATTGAGATGGGGAGACTTGCTGTTTTGTTGGCAATTATTTTATTCGCGGGTAGATCCGCGCATGCACAAGTTCCGCCCATTTTTACACCCGGGACTGAATTGCACGATATTTATTGCCGCGCATGTGCCCATTTTTTCCCCGAGGTTTTGCCCGTTGACAGCGAGTTTCGGCTGGATAGAGCTATTTGTGGGACATCGGCGATAAGGGGTTTGACCGCGAATTGGGATCGTTTGCCTCCCGCAGCAAAAGAGGCATTTGCGTTTCTCCAGCAACGTCCCATTTTGAGTTATTCGGTTCTGTCTTCGGGGGGGCATTTCAAAATTCACTACAATACTGTGGGGACACACGCTGTTGCTCCAACAGACGCAAATGCCAATGGTGTGCCGGATTATGTCGATGAAGCTGCACGCATTTTTGAGGCAGTTTGGGATCTGCAGATCAATCGATTGGGCTACAATCCTCCTCCATCCGATGGCGATGGTGTTTACGATGTGTATATCAAAAATCTCGCTCTTCGATCGGTTTATGGCTATGCACATCCGATTGCATATACGGAATTGACGACGCCGAGTTATATAGAAATTGACAATAATTTTACGGATAGTATTTACCCCGTAAATTCACGCGGATTCAATGGTTTGCGCGTGACGGCTGCACACGAGTTTTTTCACGCGATTCAATTTGGGTATTATGCCGACTATGATGCTGCGTGGTGGCAGGAACTTACGGCGACCTGGATGGAGGATGTGGCCTATCCCGACGTAAATGATTTTTATCAGTACATCATAAATTGCCCGCGCAATTTTTCGTGTTTTCTCGACGATCCCGAAGCCTCATTGGACAAATACTCAGGCCTTAGTTATCGTCCTTTTGGCGCATCGATTTTTGCCCATCACATTGAGCAGGTTTACGGGGCAGATGTGATCAAAGGTGTTTGGGAGTTGCTCAAAAGACGCGATCCGAGCAATTATAGTTTGTCGCTTATTGATGATGGGATGCCTCTGGGAGGATTTGCCCAGGTGATGCCGCGGTTTGCCGCGTGGAATTATTTGACTGATATGCGTACGCGCCCCGGGTATTATGTTGAAGCGCGCGATTTGCCCTCGATAAAGCATGCCAATATATTCCTCGGCACAGGTGGCTCTTTTGAAGAGTCTAAAACGGTTGATCATTTGGGGACGACATATTTGCGCGTGGCAACTTCGAATATCGCTGGTGGGCTTCGGGGGACGTTTGCACTGGACAACCAGGGACAGTGGAAGTTGCTGGTTATGCTGATTTCTCCGTCTGGTGTTGAGCTATTGTACCCGCGCGGGACAACGGTGGTGATTCCAAGAGCCAATCGTTTTGACGAGGTGGTATTTATTGTGATGGAGACATCGCTTTCGGGCGATAGGCGGCGCGTGAATTACACATTTTCAACTGGCGGGAGTACGGCGACGGATCTCGTGTGCGATGTGGATGGAGATGGGCGCGTTGCATTTTCCGACTTTCTGCGCTTTGGGAATGGTTTTAAGCGCTTGCATACGGATGATAAGTACGATCCAAAATTGGATTTCAACGGGGATGGCCCTGTTGATTTTCGCGATTTTCTCATTTTTGTTTCCCATTTTGACGAATCGCGTTAAACGAGTTTGGTTATAATTTCCTTAGAAATCAAGACGTGGGATTAAAACTTCCAAGAGGGATGTCGCACTTATCAAGAGACGTTTGAGATTGGCACAGGAACTGGAGGCGAATTATGAACAGGAAAATTAAATTTGAGAAAAGCTCGGGCAATGTATTCAGGGATCTGGACTTGCCAGATGCGGAAGAATTATTTATCAAGGCAACGCTTGGATTTGAAGTGTTTCAGATTATAGAAGAGCGGAAGCTGACGCAGACAGAGGCAGCGGACATTTTAGGTGTGAAACAACCTGAAATATCCCGGTTAAAGAATGGGAAGTTTAATCATTACAGCGTTGCGCGATTAATGACATTTCTCAACCGACTAAATCGCGATATTGAGATCCGGATTATTCCTTCAAAAGATAGACAGGGGCAACAGCGGGTTGTTGCTGTTTAGTCCCTTTCTGTTTGTCTGTTTCTTATTGGTAGATACCATCGATAAGCGTCTTTCCAAATTCTGCGACAAACAAAAGAAAATCGCTAATACTTATTGTGCCGTCAAAATCTAAATCGCCATGTCTCGCCCTGAAAAGAGAGTCTTGTATCGCGGTAAAAATAGGAGCTGTGCGGTTCGGGTCACTCCACACGCCCTTGTTTTGGGCCTTTGCTTCCTCTTGCGCTGATACAAACTCATTTCGCTTTTCGTATTCGTGTTCAACGTCTGCTACTCCATATCCCTGCCTTACCAATTCAAGGTTAAACAAGACGCCGTCCAAATACACATAAACGAGCAACCTGTCAAAAGCGTCTTTTTGCTGGTGGTCAAAAGATAAGTGTACTTTTTTTCCGTACAGTCTTTGTCGTGTGTATTCTTTCGCTTCGGGGCCGTAAAAACCAACGGGTTCAAATGGGTGATTTGTCTCTGGCGTATCTACGCCTAACAAGCGCACGGTCACTGTGTATTCTAAATGCGTAACGTCTATTGTATCGCCGTCTTTCACATCGGTTACTGTAAAATACACGTCGTCAAGGTCAACGCATCCAGAAGGCGCATGGCAATGGTAGGTGTTATCCGATGTGTCAAAGTGACCGCCCTGTGAATCTTGCCCGCCTCCGTGGGCAATCGCTAATGAAAAAGAACAAAACAAATAGCCAAATATCAAAATCTTTTTCATGTTTCTACTCGCCTCTCAAAAATAGCAATTCTAAGCGTTTATCTCGCCTTTTAACCGCAGGCCGCGGGATACGAACACGCGCTCAAATAATTCAAATAGTCCCTGTACAATGAGTGCCAGCAATGCCGCGGGTACGGCTCCTTGTAAAATCAGACCGATATCATCTAATCGAATCCCCGTTAGAATGGGTTGTCCATATCCCCCGGCGCCAATTAGCGCCCCCAAAGTCGCCGTGCCCACATTGATCACAGCCGATGTTTTGATGCCCGCCAGAATCGACCGTGAGGCTATCGGTAATGTCACCAATCGAAGTTGTGCCCAGTCGGATAAACCCAATGCTGTTGCTGATTCTCGTATCCCCACTGGAATATCGTGCAGTCCCGCGTATGTGTTTCGCACTATGGGCAGCAAACTGTACAAAAACAGCGCCACAATCGCTGGCGCTCCGCCAATACCCAATAACGGAATCATAAATACCAGCAGTGCCAGGGATGGAATGGTCTGAATGATGCCCACCAATCCCAAAATAAGTTGTCCACCTCTTGCCCATCGGAATGCCACGATTCCCAGGGGAATTGACACCACAATCGCCCCGAAAAGAGAAATTCCCACCAGTGTCAAATGATCCCATGTGTGCCGCCAGAATCGAGCGCCAGCAGTTTCTTTTTTTATTTTGACCTGTACATTGAGGTTCTGAGCTAAAAAATCAGCCGCAACCTGGGCTTCTGACTTTTTTTCCAATTTGACCTGTGCATTCATGACCATCATTTTTTTTTCCGAAATCAGCCCCTCTAATTTTAAAATTTCCCTCACCACTTGAGGTGCTCGATCTATCAAATCTACCCGATAGACAATGACGGCATTGTAAATGGGGAAATGCTGCAAGTCATCCACCAGCGACCGCAACCCGTAATACTGAATCTCGGCATCTGTCGAATACATATCCATTACGTCAATTGTACCGCTCTCCAACCCGCGGTAGGCCAAATCGTGATCCAATCCGCTCACATTCTGATGTGGGAGTACATATCGGTTCCGCAAACTCGGCCACCCATCTCCTCTGTCCATAAACTCATTGCCAAATCCCAACTTCAAGTCTGGGTACTTCTTTAAATCCGAAATCGTCCGAATCCCCAGCGCTTCAGCTCTTGTTTCCACCATGCCCAGTACGTATGTATTGTTGAATCCCAGAGGCCGACTCATCACAAGGCCCATCTCTGCCAACCGAGCGCGAATATCTGCTTCATTACGCAAATTTTCTTCTGCCAAAATTTCCCGACTCAGGGTACCTGTGTAATCTGGATAAAGATCAATATCGCCCGCAATCAATGCATTCCACAATACCCGCGTTCCCCCCAACTCGCGCCGATGTGTAACCGGTGCGTTTACACTGCGGCCGATATGAGATAGTACTTCACCCAAAATGACCGACTCGGTAAACTTCTTTGATCCCACGACAATCTCTTGTGCCTGGGTTGAGGTGCTGAACAAAAAGGAAAATAGAATACACAGGGCGGTGAATTTCGCTGACGTTGTGGTGTAGTGCGTGCGCGTCATTTCGCTATCTCTCCCGGCGCCATACTTTCCAACGGACTTCTCTGCGCATGAATAAACTGCGTCACAAATTCATGCGCCGGGTTTTGCATCAAATTTTTCAAGCTTCCGATCTGGACGATCTCCCCTTCCCGTATCAACACAATTTGATCCCCGAAAAATCCCGCTTCGCCCATGTCGTGTGTCACCATCACTACTGTTTTGCCCAATGTCTGAAAAATCGAACGCAAATCCGATTGCAAATCCGCCCGAATCATCGGGTCCAGGGCACCGAGTGGTTCGTCTAATAGCAATACGTCGGGGTCCAGCATCAATGCACGCATCAATCCCACGCGCTGTTGCTGGCCACCTGACAATTCTCCTGGAAATCGGTCCAATCCATCTGCTGGGAAATGCGTTAAAGTTGCCAATGTCTCGATCCGGGAATCGATTCGATCCTCCGCCCAACCCAGATAATTTGCCATCAACGCTACATTTTTGCGCGCTGTTAAATGCGGAAATAAGCCCCCCTCTTGGATCACATAACCCATCTTCTGCCGCAGCGACAACACATTTGCTGGCGTCAGAACTTGTCTTTCATAAGTCACCGTGCCCTCGTCGGGCCAGATCAGTCCCACCATTAATCGAATTAAGGTTGATTTGCCACATCCACTCGGCCCAATTAACACCGTCGTCTGCTCAGGATGCACGCTCAGGTCAACTTCGCGCAGCGCCTGCAAAACGCCAAATGTTTTCGAGACACCTGTCACCTCAAACATAACGTCTCCATTCACACGTGATTTCTCAACATCAATTCCATGGGGTATGGGTTTAAGTAGGTTTGCTCGTGTACCCAGTCTGGTACGCGGTTGCGGTTGAGATGGTGTTTTAATAATGTGATAGGAACGATGAGAGGCAGCAGTCGCTGGCGATAGGATTCAAATACATCGAGCAGTTCTTTTTTGTCCGCGGTTGTCAGTTCGTTTTTTATAAATCCCATCAGGTGCATCAATACGTTTACGTGTTTGCCCGGTGTGCTCATTACTTTCAGGCCATCCATTAGCAATTTGCCGTATTGAAGCGCTATATCTTCGCGGGAAGACTGAGCGACCAGTTGGCCCAACTCGCTGTAGTGTTTTGGGCTGTGTGATAGAAGACTCATTTTGATTCCGGTGTGAAATTTTACCAGGCTACCGGGTGCTGGATTATGGGTCAACATTTGCTGCCATCGGTAATAGACAAATACGCGTTCGATAAAATTTTCCCGCAAGGGCAGATCATTTAGCCGACCTTCTTCTTCGATGGGCAATAAAGGGAATCGCGCTGTCAATGCTTTTGCAAATAGCCCGCGCCCATTGCGCGCGGGTATCTGCGTTTTTGTATTAAATACTCGTACGCGAAATAATCCACAACTCGGCGAGTCTTTTTTCAGTATATACCCATGTAAGTTCAGGTCTGTTAGTTCGTTGAGCCGTTTTTCTGCCCAGGCCTGCATGCCAGGGGTGTGATCTGTGCCCGATTTTGGTGCAATGAGTCGCGGTGTTTCCGCGTCGCCCTCGAGCCGGATGGTCTCGCGCGGAACGCCCATCCCCATTTCTACTTCTGGACATACTGGCACCCATTCGACGTAATTGCCCAATACGGTTGTCAAAAATGGCATGTGTTTGTGCCCGCCATTATACCGCACTTCTTCGCCGAGCAAACACGCGCTTACGCCGAGCCTCAGTTTTGATGTTGCCGCTTGCGTTTCTGCCATGTTACTATTATCTCCAATTGTTGACTGTACTCGACGCGATTAGCACCTTGCGACAGTATTCGCTTATTCTTGAGTCAGGTCCAATTGATACGTCAAATGCGTCAAGAAAGCATTTACAGATCTACAAGTCAAACACGAGGAGACCACATGCCCCTTCAATACTTTCAACTCACGGAGCACCTGTTCGTCCACCGCGATTGTATCAACGTTGGTATTTTGTGCGACGGCGAGCGTGCCCTCTTAATTGATTGCGGCAACGGCGATGTCAAAGAAACGCTCAATGCGCTCGGAATAACGACTCTCGATACCGTCCTTTTCACGCATCATCACCGCGATGGAGCCTCTGGTTTTCGACATCTGAGAACACGCCTTTCGCCGGAGACGCGCGTCGGTGTTCCCGCAGGAGAACGCCCGTGGTTCGACTCGGTCGAGACGTTCTGGAATGAGCCGAAAAACCGGTGGCATCTTTACGACTATCGTCCGCACAATCTGATGCTTACAGAATCGCTCGCCGTGACCGACACCTACGCTGAAAATGATTTGATTCAGTGGGGGAATGCCCAAATTACAGTCCTCAATACGCCCGGACATACGGACGGGAGTGTCTCTTATATCGTTTCGGTTGATGGCAAACGCTTTGCGTTCTGTGGTGATACCATCTACGACAAAGGGCAGATTTGGGATGTGTATAGCCTCCAAAAGGGGGAACAGACGCGGGATTATCACGGCTTCTTCGGTGCGAGAAAGGCGTTGGCGCCAAGCCTCCAGAAGTTGCGTCAGGTGGAGGCAAATGCGCTCATCCCTGCGCACGGAAAAGTGATGCCCCGGCCAGCAGATGCGATTGACACACTGCTCGAACGCATGGATACGTGCTACGATAAGTACGTCGCCATCTCTGCTCTGCGGCATTATTTTCCCAACCTGTTCACCGAATTTGAGGGGCGAGAAGGACACATGTCCATCCGCGAGGGAAAGGACGTGCCAGCATTCCTGCGCCATTACGGGACAACATGGCTCATTATCTCAGAGACGAAGGAAGCGTTCGTAATGGATTGCGGCAGTACCCGTATCCTGCAACAGATTCAGCAACTTCAAGCTGATGGTGAAATCTCAGATGTGACACAATTTTGGCTTACACATTACCACGACGACCATGTAGATGCTGTCCCCCAATTTCAAGCGGTTTATCCGTGTAAGACACTGACAGACCGCGTCGTTGCCCAGGTCATTGAAAAACCGCAGCGATTCCGCATTCCGTGTATTTCCCCTTCTGTTGCACGCATTCACCTGCGGACGCGTGATGGCGAATCGTGGCAATGGAACGAGTTCCAGATGACCGCCTACCACTTCCCCGGTCAGACGTATTATCACGGCGGATTACTGGTCGAAGGGAACGGGGTGCGCTTGTTCTTCGCAGGAGATTCGTTTACAATGGCGGGAATTGATGACTACTGCACTGGGAATCGCAACCTGCTCGGCAGCGCCGTTGGCTATGACCGATGTCTCGCTCTCATTGAAGAGTTGAAACCGACGCATATCTTTAACTGCCACGTTAACTGTGCCTTCGATTTTATCCCTGAAGAGATTCGACTGATGCGGGAAAATCTCGCCGAACGGGAAACACTCTACACCGATTTGTGCGCCTGGGACCACGCGAATTACGGACTCGACGAACATTGGATTCGGGCTGATCCCTACGAGCAGGAAGTCGGGTCAAAGCACTCTGTCAATTTGCACATCTATTTCACCAACCACTCCGAAGAGGCGCGGCGAGCGGGTTGTTGCCTCGTCCTGCCGGAATCGTGGGATATCCGCCTGCCGCAACAAGAGATAACAATTCCCGCCAAACAAGAGGGGCATATCAATTTCACCATACCCATTCCGGAGGGAAATCACGCCCGGTCCCAACGTCTGATCATTCCGATAGAAGTGACCTATGATGGGCGTTCACTCGGGCAATTTCGCGAAGCGGTTCTGGTTTTTTAGTCTTCCAATATCAGACCATCACGCCGTGCGAAAAGTATCGATGTTTCTGTTGCGCTACCATTCTCCTCACAGACCCACTGTGCTCGATGCGAGCCACAAATGGGGATGTGTTTCCAAAATCAAATCTGCCACCTTTTGTACCGCTTTTTTTACGCCCCAGGTGGGGCGCGGCTGACCCATTGGCGCCAGTTTGACCAATAGCTGATTGTTTTTGCGAAATAAGAGGGATATGCCGAAGTACTGGGCGAGTTCTCCTTCGCGGACCATGACTGAGATGAGGCCGTGATTGTCGGGCAATTGGCAGTAGATGTCTGTCATTTTGATCACGACCTGCATATCCCGATGGTTTTCGCGCCACACTTGATCTGCGGCCTGTTCGATAAGTGTCAGAATATCTTCGCGTTGGTATGCGCCTTCTAAAACGATATTTGGCATATTCCCGACCTTTTGAATGTGCGTTTCGACTGATAGTTCCGATTTCCGACGCCAGGCAAAATAGTGAATGGGTACACCTGCATCTATTGCTTTTTGTTCGTATTTGGTTGGGGTGCGTCCGGGTAACTGGCGCACAGATGGGGTTGCGTAAATGGATTGCAGGTCCGATTGTCGCGTCAATATATCGGTGATCCACGTTGCGTAATCTGCGTGATCTGTCGCTATGGTTACTCCGCCGTCCGGTTTTAATCGCTCTGCCAGTATTTTTACAAATGTATCTTGAATCAGGCGCCGATTGTGGTGTCGTTCTTTGGGCCAGGGATCTGAAAAATTGATCCATATTTCCGATAGAGATTGCGGGGCAAATACATGTTGTAATAAAAATGCGGCGTCGCCCTCTATTGCGCGCACATGATTTAATTTCAGGGCGTTTAATCGCCTGAACAATCGGCGCATGGATCCCCAGGCGCGTTCGATTCCGACAAAACACGCATCGGGACGCGCTGTTGCCATATCGGATAGAAAATGTCCATTGCCAAATCCGATTTCGAGGACGAGGTCGCCTGGCCGATCAAAAATTTGCGGCCAGTCTATCGGCCAATCCAGTTGCAGCCATGGGACTGTGTATTTTTGTATTTCCTCGCTTAGCGGTAGAGACATCATGCGTTTAGCTCATCTCCGGATTTCGGTAAAGCGTTTGACCTGAGCCGTCATAGCCACTTCCGTCGGCAGGCGTTCCATTGAGCTGGCGCCGTAAAAGCCATCGACTTCTGGAACCCGTTCGAGGATATAAGAGGCGTCTTCTGGTTCGGCAATAGGCCCGCCGTGGCAAAGTGTGATCACATCGTCCCGGATGGACTTGCAGGCGTTGCAAATCGCCTTTACTTCTTCCACGCAGTCATCGAGCGTTTTTGCCGTGTGCGCGCCAATTGTGCCCTTGGTTGTCAATCCCATGTGTGCCACTACAATATCGGCACCTGCTTCTGTCATGAGTTGTCCTTCTTCGACATTGAACGCATAGGGCGTTGTCAGAATGTCCATTTCATGGGCTGCTGCAATCATTTCCACTTCGAGGTGATAGCCCATTCCCGTCTCTTCCAGATTGGCGCGAAATAATCCGTCAATGAGTCCCACGGTTGGAAAATTTTGGATTCCCGCGAAGCCGAGGTCTCTCAATTCTCGCAAGAAGTGATCCCGCAACATGAATGGGTCTGTTCCATTCACCCCGGCGAGTACGGGTGTGTGTTCTACTGCTGTGATGACTTCATAAGCCATTTCTTTTACTATTTCGTTGGCATTGCCATAGGCCAGGACGCCCGAGAGCGATCCCCGCCCCGCCATGCGATAGCGTCCCGAGTTGTAAATTACGATTAGATCAATGCCGCCCGCTTCTTCGCATTTTGCCGAGATTCCCGTGCCAGCACCACCGCCGATGATCGGCAGTCCGTCTGCGATTTTTTTTCGCAGACGTTCTAATATTGATGTTCGGCTCTCTGCTGCCATTGTTGTCTCCTTGTGGTTTATCGTATTTCCTGGAAACTCGCCACCAGTGCTGCTGCAAATTCCGGGTCGTTGATATTGTTCGCCAGCCGCTTGATCTGGCGATTTTCCGTTTGTTCGATTTGTGCTTCCAGGGTTTCAAATAATGCCTGATCTGCATCTGGGTCGTGAAAGGGTTGTCCTTCATCATCGATTAACGATACGCCGTTTTCCGGAATTAGTATTTGAATTGGTACCTTTGATCGGTTCAATTTGTTCGCTATCCATTCGGCAAATTGGCGGTTTTCGTCCGCTGTCGTCCGCATCAATGTGACCTGGGCGTTGTGTACGTGAAGTGTGCGGTTTTTAAATTGTTCGGGGACGGTTTCCACCGCGCCAAAATTTACCATGTCGAGCGCGCCAAGGCTTACGATATAAGGTATTTCACGCGCGAGAATGCAATCCATTCGCTCAGGTCCGGCGGGAAATACGCCGCCTACTACTTCATCGGCTACTTCGGTTGTGGTAATATCCAGAACGCCGTCTATCATTCCACTTTCGACCAGTTTTTCCATTGCCTGTCCACCCGTTCCTGTGGCGTGAAATACCAGGCAGTCATATCCGTCTTTTTCCAGTGCCTCGCGGACCATGGTTACACACGGCGTTGTTACGCCAAACATGGTCATTCCAAGCGTGGGTTTGTCTTCGGCCTCTGCGACGGTGTTTACGACCATTCCCGCTATCGCATGCGCTGCATTGCCCAGTACTTGCCGCGATACGCGGTTGATTCCGGCTACATCTACCACGGAGTACATCATCGCTATGTCACAACACCCCACATAAGGCTCGGTGTTGCCACTGGCGACGGTGGATACCATGACTTTGGGTACGCCAATGGGCAATGCCTGCATTGCCGGCGTGATGAGTGCTGTGCCCCCGCTGCCTCCAATGCCAATAATACCCGCCACGTCGCCTTTGGCGTATTCTTGCAGCAAGTAGGCGCACAGTGCTTCTCCCATCGCTGTTACGGCTTCGCCCCGGTCCGTGTGCCCGATTACGGCGTCTGTTCCGCCCGCGTGACAGGCGGCTATGGTTTCCCGCGATACATCCGGCACGCCGCCCTGCGCGTCGCTCTGTGTGCCTACATCTACGACTGTCACATCTGTGCCCGCGTTTCGAATACATTCGGCGACATATCCGATTTCTTCACCTTTGGTATCCATTGTCGCTATTGCGTAAATACTGCCCATTATACTCTCCTCGATTTGATAAGTTGATTTTTAGCCGCTGTTCCATCGAATATTACCCGGTTCGGGAGAAGATAGCAATATCATTCCCTGTCTGCGCGCCCAATTGTGGGCGGCTCTGGCGAGCACGGGGTGGCCAGCATTTAGATATGTTAGAGCCATTTCCTCGGTGCCATACTGATGCAAGGCCTGGACGAGCAGGGGTTCTGCTTCAAATATCCCGTTTCGGATGAAGAAGGCGTGCGCGGCTGCTATAATCATAGTGCGTTTCTGTTCCATTGTTTGCAGGAGTTTATGGCGTGCTCTCAGTGTGGCAATCTCTCCCAGGGCTTCGGCAGAGCGCCATTGTACTTCTGGTTCGGGATGGTCAATATGTTCCAGAAAATAGGTTTCTATCTGGAGAGTCGCTTCTCGTTCCCGCCAGTTGGCATCCAGGCGGTCCAGCACCCGTACCATTCGTCGCGCCCATATTCGTCCTTTTCCGATAATTGAGATGAGGGAATCCGCCACAGACGCATCGCCGATTGATCCCAGGGCGTCGGCCGCTGCCCAGCGCACTTCGGCTGACTGATCGTTCAGCGTTTTCAACAGGGGAGCGATGGCACCGCGGTCCCCAATTTCTCCCAAAGCCTCGGTCGCAATGCGCCGGACCTGTACCGATGTGTCGTCCAACTGCTCAGTTAGCAAAGCTGTTGCACGGGGGTCCTTCAGCACTCCCAGAGTTTGTATTGTTCCCAGGCGAAATACGCCGTGTTCTGTATTGGACAGGATGGTCATGAGTGGTTCGACGGCTCGCGTATCGCGCAGTTCGCCCAGTGCCAGTGCAGCGGTTGAAACGATGCCGGGATCTCGATGTTCGAGGGCTTCTACCAGTGGTTCGACGGCGCGTGTATCGCGCAGTTCACCCAGGGCTTTTATAGCGATGTACTGCACCTGGATATTTGGATCTTTTAGTGCCTTAAGGAGAGACGGAACGACCCGGGCGTCTCCGATCTGCCCCAGGGCCTCGACAGCCTGCATCCGTGCGATCAGGTCTCCGTTCGCCAGTTGTGCGACAAAAAAGTCCATGGTAGCACCCGCACGCGTTTTCCACTCGGCATCCATTTCCGATAGTACCTGAACTACCTGGTAGCGCGATTGGTTTGGCAGCTTCAGTTCGTCAATCAGGCGATTGATCGCTTCTTCAGCAGGTGCAGAAGTACGCCACGATGGATCGATGGTGTTGAGTGCCCATACCATTACCCGGCGCAGTTCTCTGTCCGTCTGTGGCAGTGCCTCAATCAGGGGTGCCAGGGCCTGTTGACTTTTTATGCGGGCAAGGGTCAACGCGGCGACCCACCGCACATCGCGTGCCCTATCGGTCAGCGCGGTGGTCAGTGCCTGAATGGATCGGTCGCCACCTGCGGTACCCAGACTTTGAATTGCTCCCAGGCTCAGGGGACCTTCTCGCTCTTGCGCGATCCGCAGCAAGGTTTCTACAGCCTTTTCGCCTCCGATATTGCCCAGGGCTTCGACTGCGCTCAGACCTACCATGACATTTGGGTCGCGAACAATCGCAATCAGAGAATCTACTGCCTGCCGATCTCCCAATTTACCCAGGGCTTCGCTTGCGGCCAATCTTACCTGTGGTTCTCGGTCTTTCAGAGTTTGGATGAGTGCCAGAACCGCACGCCGGTCACCCATTTCCCCCAGTTGTATTGCTGCGCGGGCGCGCTCTGCAGCATTGGGATGCTCCAAAATTTGTATCCAGTCGTCGGCTTTGGACGCGCAGCCCAAAAAGCCCAAAATAATTAGCCATAAACCACTTTTAGTGATCACATACGTCTCCTGAGAAAGGCTTTGTGTCTTATGTTGACAGCGAATACCCGCTGCGGTATCATTGGGTATTCACAAACTGTTTGTCGATGGGGAATGCGTTCATGAATCGATTCTTACTGGTTTGGTTGGTCTGTTTCGCGGTCGCCTGTGGTTCGTCCGATAAGGGTCTCGATCCCGAAGAAGTTCCCACTTTTTCCGAAGGCGATATTTTGCTCACAGATGCCGCCCAGCGCGCGCTGTTTCGCATCCATCCCGGTACGGGAGACCGCACTGTTGTCAATGACCGCATCGGCGGTGTTCCCCGGCAGATCGCCCGGGATGCCAATGGCGACCTTCTGATGACTCTCTCTGGAAGCGGTCTGCCCATTGTCCTGCGGTTCGATGTCCGAACGGGCGATCTTTTTATTGTGTCTTCAGGCGGTAGCCCCATAGATCCCAATGTCCCGATTATCGGTTCAGGTCCCGCGTTTTTGGGACCGGTCGGCTTAGTGCGAGAATCATCTGGACAACTCATAGTTGGCGATCAGCCATCTGCTACTATTTTCCGCGTTGATCCCAATAGTGGAGATCGCACAGTTGTCTCTGGTCCCGGTCGAGGTGATGGACCGCCCTTTACTGGTGGTATCAAGCAGTTTGCCCTGGAGGCCGATGGCAATCTCCTATTGGTGGTCGGCTCAGTTTCACAGGGGGGTGAGGGACGTATTTTCCGCATTGATCCCAATAGTGGTGACCGCACGGTCGTCTCTGGTCCAGAAATGGGTGAGGGACCCCGATTGATGGATCCGGAAGGGATTGTTCTGAGCACCCTTAACACCATTTTTGTCACGGATATCGGTCAGGCCGCTGTTATCCGAGTTGATCCTCGCAGTGGAGACCGCACCATTATTTCAAGCCCTTTTATGGGTGGGGGTGAATTGCCCGATATTCCCTCTGGCCTCGCTTTTAATACGCTTGATCAACTCCTGGTGGCAGATCGCACCGTTATCTACCGCGTGGATATCGATACTGGCGATCGTACTGTTATCTCGGCGCCGATTATTGGTCAGGGCGAACCTTTTCTGGTGGCGGATGATATTTTTGTGATTAAGAATTGATTTATCTGACCTTTTTGTTCCGAATCATTTGCAGGCCCTGTCGTGCGTCCGGATGGGTTGGGTCGATTTGAACCGCGCGTTCGAAATATACCTGTGCCGAGTCCGTGCGGCCCTGATTGAGCAATAGCGTTCCCAACTTCACATGGCCATCGTAGAACCGGGGTGCAAGCTCGATTGAGCGGAGAAATGACGCTTCTGCACCCGCCGTATCTCGGAATCTTTCCAGGGCCATTCCCAGATCGTAATGCGCTGTGAAAAGCGTGGGTTCCAGGTCGAGGGCTTTTCGAAATTGGGCAATGGCGAGGCCGAGAAATCCCCGCCGGTCCAGTGCATATCCGATTTGCAAATAGGCTTCTACATCTCCGGGAGCCAGCGCATCGGCTGCTGCTTGCTCTCGCGCGGCCAGGTCCATCCGACCATTTCCCGCGTGGCGCGCCGCCCGCTCCAGGTGCATCATATAGACTTCGCACTGCCGGCTCAATGCCACTCCCGAGCGATAAACACCCAATCCGATGCCCACAAATAATGCGACCACGCCGATGCGGAAAAGCCATTGTCTGCCCCACCAGGCGCGGCCCTGCAGGAATAAGACCGCGGCTACCGGTGATGTGACAAAACCTGTACCGAATCCCTCAGCTACCCAGGCGATAACCGCAGAGGCCAGAATATAGGGCATGGATACTTTTGGCAATGCCATGAGACATAGCAGGGCGAGGGGAATCAGCGAAATTAGCAGGTCTGGTCGTCCGCCAATGCCCACCTGCGCTACGATCATTACCGCTGTGAACAGCCCTATGCACACCCACATCAATTCATGCCGAGACCTTTGCTTGCTTTCGGCTGTTTCCACGGTTGTGGAGCCTGCGCCGGTCAGTGCCAGAACGCCCAGAGTCAGGATGCTTATCCAGTGCCAGATTACAAAGGGTTGCGTGGGTACTGCGCGTGAAATCGGCTCGGAAAACAGGTGTAAAAACAGATGTAAAAGAAATACGCCCCACAGCGCGTGCGCCCAGACTCTGCGCCGATGGGGCGTACAGAATACCAGAAAATAGGGGATAAAGAACTCGAATCCCACCGCAAACCACTCCGCTATTCCCACAGTTGGCACACCTGCAAAGAAACGATTGTGCGTCGGTATGCTCCACAGCCACCAGCCCGCGGCTGCCGCTCCGCCTTCTACCCCATATCCCACGGCTGCCATTCCCACGCAAGTCATCCCTACAGTGGCCATTAAATCGCCTTTAAGTGCGGGTATCCGCGCCAGCACCCGCTCAGCGAGCCACCAACTCACATAGAGGGCAAAAATCCATCCGATTACCGCTTGTAGAGACGCTGAAAAAATTTGTACTACCGGCTGCGTGAATACATAGGGCATCACGCCCCCCTGCGATTCCACTGTGATCCAGTGAATCACATTTCCCCGCACGACACCAAATAGAAATGCCGAGATGAAAAAACTCAGCGCAATGCGGCGGCCCCGATGGGACCAGGCGTGCCACATCAGCAGGGCTATCGCCGCAGCAGAGGGCACAAAAAGCAGAAGCGTTTTCATGGCTCCTCTTGTTTTATATTATGATGTCTGACTGCGTATGGGGTGCGTGGTTTTTGATAAACCAGAGATAGAGCACCTGACTGTAGGAAAAAAATACCATCTGTTTCCGTTGGAAAAAGGGTTCCAGTTCTTTTTGCAATTTCCGCAGGTTGTAAAACGGCACGCCCGGGAAATAGTGGTGTTCCAGGTGATATGTCGAAAACAGATATAGAAAATTCCATATCCAATTGGATCGCATGAGGGTTGTCCAGTTGGCGATTTCATCTGGATTTATCACATAGTGCTGCCCCAACCGGTTGACAGTAAAAGCAATGGGAAAAATAAAAAATACCGGAAAAAGATGCGCTTTAAAAGCAAACCACGGGTCCAGCGTCCAGAACCACGTCAGGATTCCCAGGTGCAGGATGATTCCCAACGTGCGTTCTCGTTTGATCTGACGGCACAGTTGTTCTGGATAGCCTTTGAAGGTTTCGGCTACTGCCCGAAAATAAATGGGGAATAGCATTGGCGTGCAGTAAAGTAGCTTGAACCAAGGTGAATTGATGCGGGGTGACAGGTGCGCGCGTTTGGGGTCGGCCTGCAAGGAACCCAGGTGATCGTGATGGTCCAGATGCCACCGCTTGAACTGTGAAGATGCCAGCCCGGAAATCCACCCGTACACAAGCCCCAGGAGGTCGTTGAGGCGGTGCTTCTTGCGGAAAATGCACCGATGTACGGATTCGTGTAGCAAAACGGAGAAGCTGAAAATTACGAATCCCAGGAGTACGCTTGCGGGAAACCAGGCCCAGAATGAATCGACGTGGTAAATCCAGACGGGTAGTCCCACCAGCAGTGCTATCTGCCGGAAGGCGATCCAAAAATGTCGCCAGGGCCGCCGCTGGTGCAGGTCTGTCAGCCGTTCCTTTGAAATTGCCGCCCGCAGTTCCCGGTTTAAGTCTCGCGCATGGTCGTGATATGTCAGTTCCGCCGCCATGGCAAACCTCCGCGTTAGCCGATTGCAAATACGTACACAAACCCCACATGTCCCGCCATCAATAGCAAATACATGTGTTTCCAAGAAATGTGATTGGATTCAAATGTTAATGCCTCGGGGCGCTTCAACATCAACCACCCGACATACCCGCCCCAAAATGCCAGAGAGCCAAGCCACTGCGCGCTCGACGGCACCCATTCCCACATCGCACCAATGGGAATGAGCGCAAAGGGCAATACCAGAAAAGGCAGTATCATCCACGCTGCTCGCCGGGGTCCCAATAGTACGGGTAATGTCTTCATGCCGAAGGCGCGGTCTCCTTCCACATCTGCGAAATCTTTGGTGTTGCTGGCTCCAAACACGTAGAGGCCGAATACCAGGCCCACAAACCAGGGTGCCGGGTGCCATATAGGTTCCACAACTGCCCATCCCCCTATGGGTAGCAAACACCCCCGTCCGAATCCCAGTGCCAGACTTGAAGAGAGTGCGTGTCGTTTCAGCCGCAAGGGCGGTGCTGAATAGGCAAGCGTGAGCAATGCACCCACCGCGAAGATGCCCAGCAGTCGGGGATGTACCAGATAGGCGAGACCGAGGGCGATGATATAACACGCGGTTCCCAGCAGTGCCGCCCCGCGCATGGATACGCTTCCCGAGGGCATGGGGCGGGTGGGTTTGTTGATCCGATCAATTTCCAGATCGCAGCACTGGTTGATGATGTTCGATCCCGCATTCAGGATTGTGACAGCCAGCGTGCCTACCAGGCCCGCTGTTGGGATTTCTCCGCCGGTAGCCATTGCCGATCCCGCGAGAAATCCGACGGCAGGTGCCAGTAGTGTGAAGGGTCGCGCGAGTACCACAAAGGCGCGGAATCCATTTTGTTCCATAGAATTGCTCATTCGCTTTGGGCCTTTGTTCCCTGCTTATCCACCACGTAAAAACGGGCTGTTTTGAACACTTCAATGTCGCGGTTTAGATCTTTTACGGAGACGACTACTTCGTGTTGACCGGGTGCGATATCTCCCAAATCCAGTTCTACAAAGTTTTCGCTTTTTGTTTGCGTGCCCGTTTGCTCATACCGAATCGTCACTTCCTCTCTGCTACCGCCCGATAGCATCCGGCCCAGCCCCGATAGCGCGCGGATCAGCAGCGGCGTATGGTTGGCGTCTCGCACTGTATAGGCGACTTCGTAGCGCGTCTGTCCAAATGAATCGCGCAGCAAATTGTAGATTTCAAAATAAATAAAAAACGATGTTTCCTGGTAGAATATCCGACCTGGCGAGGGATCGACCCGGAAGCCCGATCTCACAAACTGGCCCGTGGTTCCCGAATCTACCTGAGCTACTGCACGGGCTACCTGGATGCCGCTGACCATCAGTGTATCCCGGTTGTATGAATCTACCGGTACAGCTTTTTGATAAACGCCCATCAAGTCCACTTCTGGGCGCCAGACTTGAACGGCGAGCATATAATCGCCCGGGGGCACGTCCATTGGAAATTCTTCCACCAGTACGGATCTGCTGCCCCGTGGTGCCATGACTTCAACATCGCCCTGTACGCGATAGACTTTTCCAGAGCGCTCGTTGATCAGGGCTACCCGACGCTGTACCCGCGCCGTGTCGCTGGCATCCTGCACATAGAGGTTGCGGGTGGGTACTCCCATGAATACCCGAATTTCTGTATTGTCGTCTGTTCCTTTAAAATCCACTGTATCAAAATGAAAATCCAGTGGTTCGTAATAACTAATGTTATAGACTTCGGGTATGTCCCGGGTGATGCGGGGCATGAAGGTGGCCGGCGAATATTCCGAGAATAGTCGCGATATCCGCAGGGTTTGGTCGTGCCCAAAACGTTCCAAGCGGTTTCGGTCTTCTGTGGTCAGAACGGGCGGCGGCGCGTAATCGTAACGCCCGGAGGTAAATTCGTCGGTAAATACCACTTCGATGCCTCCGCCGATGCGGGTGTAAAACCATACTTCCCATTTCACGGTCATTCCGGCAATGCCCGTTGTCACGGGTTTGTACCCGTAAAATCCCAGGGTGTCTTCAGCGGCCATGCCCGCCCGGGCCTGCATGGAACCTTCAAAGGGCATGCGGGGCAGGTCGTCCAGTTCGGGGTTGTCTTCGTCGATGATGTTGATAAATCTTTCTGTTTTCACTGGATATACAGGTCCCAGAAACGTGTGGTGTACACCATCGGGACCGTAGAGCCGGCGGGCGAGTTCTGTCTGGATGATTTCCACTGGTTGGGGTACGTTGAGGTTTAATGAGCGGGAAGTGGAGCGGTGGTCTGGTTCCCCATAACGGATATAGACCTCACCTCGCCGATCATAGGGAAATTGCTTTCGTCCGTAGTTTTCCCGCGCATAGAGCACCCGCCGATAGTGCTCGCACCATCGCATCAGTCCGCCACTGGCTTTCAGGGGGTCTTTTCTCAGCCAGAATCGCCGCAGGAAATCTCTCCGGCGCTCTGGTGGGCTTTGTCGATAGGCCTCCGCTTCTCTGGATATCGCTACAATCGATATATCCCAGTAGAGTGCTCCTTCCTCTTCAGATAGTGTGGAAATGTATTCTTCAAAAGCGATGAGCGCGTCTTCGAAATTGCCCCGCTCCATGAGTATTTGTCCCAGAATCGCATAGCCCCTCGGGTCTTCCAGCCGACCCAGCAGGCGTTCGGCTTCTGCCTTTTTGCCCGATTCGGCCAGGCTGCGGATAAACAGGTAGGCCGCTTCCTGGTCTTTGGGCTGGCGCTTGAGGTACTGGTCGTAATAATAAACCGCTACCTGATCCAATTTGTCGTCATTGTAGAGCTGGCCAAGAAGCAGATATCCCGGCGCGTATTCGGGATCGATCTGGATTGCCCGTCCCGCCGCTTTTACGGCATCGCCTGTTTCAGATATTCGATAGAGGCGGGCGAGATGGTAGTACATTTTTGCCTGGGTCGAATCCAGTGCTACGGCTCTTTGCAAATGGGGGCGGGCACCCCGCCAGTCGTTTTTCAAATCCAGATAAGCCAGCCCTGAGCCCAGATGCGCTTCCACCCACGCCGAATCGGCCTGCACTGCTTTGCGAAATGCTTTGATAGCGTCGTCGGCCTGTTTAGACTGGAGGTGGAGTTGTCCGATCATGGTCAGCACCCGCGCAGGCTGGGATTGCTGTCCGACGATCTTTTCCAGGTCTTTGACGGCCTGTTTTATACTGTCTTTGTGCGAGGCCTGCAATGCCCGGGCGTAAATCGACTCGGCGTTTTCAGCATGTACCGTTCCGGTCCCGCATAATCCGATAAAAAGGCCAATCGCAAGATAGAAATAATAATTTTTCATTGTGCTGTGTTCACAAGAGATGTGATTCTCCGCAAGGTTTTCTAAAGTATAACAAAAAAATAGAATGGAATCGCTGTTTTTTCGCGCTGGTCTCTCTTCAGGTAAGGCAGTAATTGCATTTTTTGCATACACGCCTTAGATTGTGGATTGAACTGTCCAGGAGTTTTTCATGCGCGTTATTATTTTCTTTTTTATCCTGATAATGCCCCTATCGGCTCACAGTCGCCCGGTGGTCGCGGTTTTGCCTTTTGAAGAGGCGAATACCGATTGGCTCTCGGAGGGTATGGCCTGGAGTTTGTCAGATAAGCTCCGCCGCGTGTCGGCACTGCAAATGGTCGATTCCAATCGGCTGAATGCCGCTCTGTCCCAATATCAGACGCCTGTGCAAATTGGCCAGTCAGCGGGGGCAACACTGGTCCTGTATGGTGCCTGTCGGTTGCAGAAAGACCAGCTCCAGATTTCCGCCCGCGTTTTGCGGGTTGATACTGACCATATTCTGGAACTGGGAGAGGTGGAAGGTCCTCTCGATTCTCTATTCGCCCTGCAGGATAGCGTGATTCGCCGCTTCCTGGACGGTGTTGATCTCAGCTCCACTGTCATCGAATGGGAGGCGATTATTCGCAGACCCACCCGATCAGTTCAGGCGTATATCCACTGGGTGCGCGCCCGGAGTATGCTGACTGGCAATGCCGAGGATCCGGATGTTGTGCGCGGTCACCTCACCCTCGCCCTTGCCGAGGATGCCGATTATGCCGATGCCCACAGCCACCTGGGGTTGCTCTTTGTCGCGCAACGCCGGTTCAGAGAAGCGCTCGGTGCCCTGCAGACCGCTGTGCGCCTCAAGCCGGATGATCCACTGACTCGCTACAATCTGGGGGTGACCTATGCCAGTTTGGGGCAGCCCGATCGCGCTGCTGTCTCGTTCCAGGATGCGATCCGCCTCAAGCCGGATGATCCCATTACCCACTACAATCTGGGTATTCTACACCATCTTCAGGGCAACCACGAGGCTGCTATTGCGCCTTTGCAGACGGCGGTTCGTCTCAAGCCCGATTTTGTGGTCGCCTATCTGACGCTGGGCATTGCCCTTGCCAATACGCAATCCCACACTCGCGCAGAAGACGCACTGAAAGAGGCGATTCGCCTGTCTCCCGAAAATGCTGATGCGCACTACAATCTGGGCGTTGTCTATATCGAGATGGGGCATCGCGATCAGGCGACCGAAGTTTTAGAGCAGGCTATCTCGCACAATCCAGAGCACGCCGATGCCCATTTTAATCTGGGGCGCGCTTATGAGGCACTGGGTCGCTATGATGAAGCTGTCGCTGCCTTCAAACAGGCGGCTCAATTCAATCCCGATTATGCCGATTTGCACTTTAATCTGGGCATTGCCCATACCGAGGCCGGGCGTTTTGAGGAGGCTATTCGCACTCTGCACACTGCCCGCCGGATCTATCCGCAAGATCCGCTCATCTATCACAATATGGGTATTGCCTATCGAAATGCCGCGCGTTTTGAAGAGGCGGAAAATGCTTTTCGAGAAGCGCTGCGTCTCAATCCCCATCTGGCCGATATTCACCTGTCTCTGGGCAGTCTGCAACTGGATATGGGACGCTATGAGCAGGGCCTTTCATCCATTCGAGAGGCTGTGCGCCTGACGTCTAAAAATGCCGATGCTCACCGCTATCTGGGCGAGGCTCTGGCTTATTTGAAACAGTTTCCGGATGCGATTCAGGCTTTCCGAAAAGCCATTGAGCTTAAGGGCGACGATGGAGACGCACATCTCGGTCTGGGTATGGTCTATTTGCAGACTGGGCAAAAAACCGCGGCTGCATCAGCTCTCAAAACGGGTCTTCGACTCAGTCCCGGACACCCCGATTCTCTGGCTATTGCCCGCGAGATCGCGCGGTTGCAGAAGCAGCCTGATCAGGTCAGTACCTACCTGAACCGCGCCCGCGCTTTTGAGGATGCCGGGCTTTTGGACGAAGCGATTAATTCCTACCGCAAAGCCGCCAGTCTCAGTCCCGAGAATGCCGATATTCAGCACGCCCTGGGCATGACCTGCCTGCGGGCGAATCGTCCGGAAGATGCGCTGCCCGCTTTTCGGAAGGTTCTCAGGCTTCGTCCGGATCATCCCGATGCAAATCTCATTCGGGATTTTATTCGCCGCATGGAAGAGGGGCAATGACCATGATTCGCGTCGCGTTGTTCCTGTTCCTGTTTTGCGCGCCCCATTTTGTTGCCGCTGATGCTATCCGTTTTACTGAAATAGCGGAGAAGGCGGGGATCCATTTTGTCCACAGTACCGGAGCCAGGGGCGGATGGCACTATATCGAGACGATGGGTTCTGGCTGTGCGCTTTTCGACGCGGATGGCGATGGGGACCTGGATCTCTATTTGGTTAATGGTGCCAATTTGCCCGGGCAACCGGTTCGGGGTAGCAATGCGCTGTATCGCAATGATACGGATAAAACGATTCGCCTGACCGATATTACCGAATCTTCGGGTGCGCCCGGCCGGGGTTATGGCATGGGCTGCGCTGTGGGCGATGCGGATAATGACGGCGATCTGGATCTCTACGTTACCGGCTATCCCGAAAATATTCTGTATGTGAACAATGGAGATGCTACTTTCAAAGACGCTTCCCGGCAAGCCAATGTGACTGCAGGCGGATGGAGCGCGGGGGCGGCTTTTTTCGATTTTGAAGCCGATGGGGATCTGGATCTCTATGTGGTGCGCTATCTCACGTACGATCCCGCCCGCGAGCCGGTGTGCGAACGCAGTGGTGTGCGGACTTACTGCGCGCCGTACCGGTTTCGAGGTGCTCCCGATTTGTTGTATCTGAATAGTGGTGACGGCACATTTGAAGATATTTCTCAGCGGGCCGGTATCGCCGATCCCCGGGGCAAGGGTCTGGGCGTGCTCTCGCTGGATTACGACCGGGATGGCGATACCGATCTCTATATCGCCAATGATACGACGCCCAATTTTCTCTATCGAAATGATGGCGATCGCTTTACTGAAGTGGGCCTCAAAGCGGGTGTGAGCACAAGTGCTTCGGGCCGTCCACAGGCCGGCATGGGCGTGGATGCTGGCGATGTGGATGGCGATGGGCGCACGGATCTTATTGTTACCAATTTTTCCTATGAGTCAAATGCTTTTTATCACCATACAGAACAGGGTGTTTTTGCCGAGGCCAGTGCCCGCGTGGGGCTTGTGGGACCGAGTACTCTTCCCCTGGGCTTTGGCACACATTTCTTCGACGCGGATAGCGATGGGGATCTGGATCTTTTTGTCGCCAATGGTCATATTTTTCCCAATGTATCGGATTTTTCTTCTGCCGAGTCCTATCCTCAGACCGATCAGTTTTTCCGCAATACCGCAGGTGTTTTTGAAGACGTTTCCGAATCGGCGGGTTTCACATCACCCGCTGTCAGCCGGGGTTCGGCGCTGGGCGATATAGATACCGACGGTGATCTGGATCTGGTTGTGCTCGTCGCCGATGCCAGTCCACATCTCTATCGGAATGATACGCCGCCTGCTCATCCATGGCTTATTGTTGAGATAGAGGGCGCAAATCGCAGTGCGATTGGTACTCGCGTCACCCTTACTGCAGGTGGTCGTACCCAATCTCGAGAGGTGCGAAGTCAATCCGGGTATCTCTCTTCGGGGGATTCGCGCCTCCACTTCGGTTTGGGCGATGCCGAACAGATTGACCGTCTGGATATCTGGTGGCCCTCTGGACGCACCCAAACTCTGAGCAATCTGTCTCCGAATCAGATTCTGGTCATTGGGGAATAGGCTTACCATCCGTGTACAAAGTGTCCACTTCCGGGAAACCAGATCGCATCTACGACACTCGACGCGCCCACGCCCAACAGGTACCCCACTACTATTCCATAGGAAAAGGGCATTGATCGCCGGTAGAGCACTACGCCCCCAAATTTGAGGGTCAGTGCTTTGACGAGCCATACGACAAAAATAGCGAATCCGTACGTATGACTCGGGAAGGCGAGTCCCACGGGGTGAATCGGCCAGGAGGCGAACCGGGTATTCAAGACTGTCAGCAGGCCCGCTTCTCCGACTCCGAACAGCCAGACCAACAGTTTCTGAAAGTCAAAATATGTGGGTTCTGTCCCCTCAATTATGCCTACCTGCCTCAGCATTACGGTCCAATCGTACATATAGGCTGCGTTTAGGCCGCCCTCTGTATAACACAAATAAAGCTGGGCACCACAGGCTACGGCAAAGGCGGCAAGCAGAGAGATGGGCAGAGCACATACGACCAGAAAACGGCGCTTCAGGGCTTGTTGCAATAGTCGAAAAAAATGTGGAATGGCCGGTATCGACAGCATCCGCCCCGAATGCGCGGCCAGTCCGCCGCGGTTTAACACCATTATCCCCGTCAGGTCGGAGGGGGAAAAATTGGCTGTTCCGAGAAGCGTCTTTAGTATCGGTCCACCTTTCTGTCCCTGGGGTGATAGAAATACGAATCCCGTGGCTGCCGCGTATTTGGTCACGCCAAAGTAGATCACGAAAAACAGTGAAAGCTGTAGCAGTGCCGCGACGGGTCGCATGTCCAGAGATATCATCCAGCCTGTGAGAAATGCAAATGCCGCGCTGAATCCCAGCCAGGCCGTGCGGTAGGTTACGGGCGTTCCATCGTCTTTGCTCCGGTCGTCTGATAATGCCTTTTGCAGGGTTTCTTTTAGATGTCCGCGGGCCACCCAGACGGACCAGATCACGAGAAAGACCAGTGCGCCGTGCGCCTCCAGCATCCGTATTTCTCCCGAGGTTGCCGCCTGTCCCTGCATGCCCACTGTAAATCCCGTTCTATCCATCAGTGCTTGTTTGAAAATATTGAGCACAAAAAAGGTCCACACGCTCAGCAGTATATTTAGCGGACACAGGTAGGCCAGCCCCATCAAAAGGGGCTGAATCCTCAGATATAAGGTCGGAAAATCGCGCCCGATGTGTACGGCTTTGGTCAAATAGTGATCGTAGATCCCAATGCGCGGAATTGTGAGAATAAAATATCCGGCAATATTCCAGAAGATCACACCTGCTGTACACGCAAAACCCATCCAGAAAACGGGCGTTCGGAACACGATGGGCAATCGGTGTGCGGGTTCTTCCCGGAGCAGTTCCAGGGGCATTGTCGCCAGGGGAAATGTCAGCCGTTCCCGTTCTACCCACTGTTTGTAAAACAACACGCTGGCAAAAAAACCAGCCATTACCAGTGCCACAGTTCCGGCAAACCACCAGAACAGCGGGGTTAGCCAGTTGCGCCACGGAATGGATTCTTCTGATCCCAGTCCTACGTACAGCTTTTCTACCACCATATCTCCCGGTTCAAAAAACAGCCAGCGGGGCATATAGGCTCCCACGACCTCCCAGAATCGGTTTTCCGGTGAAGAAAAAGCAGAGGGTGCTGAAATATCTGTAATCAAGTACCCGGCCCAGCCCACTGCCGGTGCAGTACCCACCATCCAGACCATTCCGAAAATCACCATTACCTCTGTGCGCGACAGGGCAAAGCGAGGCAAAATTAGCTTTAAAACTGTGTTGATTCCCACCCACAATACCAGGGGCAGCAACGCGGTGACGGGCACGAAGCTTTTCATCAAATTTCGCCCGAAGTAGGTTGCGTACAAACACATGCCCGCAATTGTGATTAGCCCCAGTACAAAAGCCCGAATGGTGAGCGATTCAGATGCTGTTGATGCTTTTTTTTCAGGTTCCGGTGCCGAAGCCATGTTCGCAAACCCCATTTCTCAGGGCATGGGTTCTGTAATATTCACAATTTGTCCTGCGGGCAGGTCTTCTACGACCTGCACTGTTCCGCTGGGCCAGATCACTTTTAGGCGCGTTGCGCGGTCGGCATCTCCCAGTCCAAAATGGATTGCATAGGGGTCGGTTGACCCGAATCCGACGCTTCCGGGTACCTCCCGGAACAGGGTGCGGTTTCCCACTGTCAGGCGCAATTTTGCGCCTATGCCTGATCGGTTGCTTTGACGTCCTTGAAGTGTGATCTGTAACCAGCGATTCTGATTTTCCGACTCGTTGCGGTAAAGCGCGTTTTCGAATAGGTCTCCGTGGTACCATCCGCCTTGCGGTGCGTACACATCCAGGTCGCCATCTGCGTCGTAATCGGCAAATGTGATGCCGTGTCCTTTGCCCAGGTGTCCCATTCCCGCGTATTCGGTCAGGTCGGTAAAGGTCCCGTTCCCGTTGTTGCGATAAAACCGGTTTGGTTCCAGGCGTCCCAGGTCCGGATCGCCCGTCCCGAAGTACACGTCCAGGTACCCGTCGTTATCTATATCTCCCACATTGCCGCCCATCACGCCGTGGGCATAGATGAATCCCGTTTCGTAGGATACATCTGTGAAGCGCCAGCCTTCGATCGGTCCCTCGTTGCGGTATAGCTTGGGCGTTGGATAGGCCGGGTCGGTGGGTGCGGTATAGCCGATCCGCTGGCCCTCTAAGCTCTCTTTGAATCCGGCAAGGCAGGTGGTCAGGATATCCAGATCGCCGTCGTTGTCGTAGTCGAAGAAGAACGATACATAGCCTCGAAGGGTGCCGCTTCCGGCGACGTTGGAAGCCCGTGCGACATCGACAAATGTTCCGTCGCCGCGATTTCGATACAGGGCATTGGGCGTCTCAAAGCCGGTTACAAAGAGGTCCAGGTCTCCGTCTAAGTCGTAATCGCCAAAGGCCGCACCTACCGTGCCCAGGTCAAAATGAAGGCCCGCTTCGTTTGTGGTTTCGACAAATGTTCCGTTTCCATTGTTGCGGTAGTGTGCGTTTGAGGATCCGTCTCCGGCAATGCCATTTGCGATAAATAAATCCAGGTTGCCATCGTTGTCCGTATCGCCCCACAGGGAGACAAATCCCGATCCCTCGTCATTTGTGCCCGAAGCCGCGGATACATCGGTGAATTGGCCGCCATCATTGCGGTAGAGCGCGTTTGAGCCTGGGCCGGACCACCCGCTGCGGGCGATGTAGAGGTCCAGGTCGCCATCGTTGTCGTAATCGACGAGATTTCCCGAGAATCCCGAATCCACGTCTTTCAGGCCGATGTGGTTGCTGATATCCACAAATTGCGTTCCATCGTTGCGGTAAAATGCGAGGTACGTGTCGCATCCCTGCGCCAGCAGATCCAGGTCGCCGTCGCCGTCGATATCTCCCCAGGCACTCGGCCCGGCTCCGTCCAATTTGGCTACGCCCAGGTCGCGGGCCACATCTGTAAAGCGCACGGGCTGGGGGGTATCTGTGGATTCGGGGCGCTGGTCGAAGCGATAATAAGACCACAACGACCAGGGATAACCGCCGAGTTTGTCATAGGCTTGTTTCAAGTTCCACTGGGTGCGGAAAAACCATTCGTCTGTTTCCGGCAGGGCGCGCAACAAATTTAAGAATGTTTCGGCTGATTTTCGATAGTGTCCCGCGCGGTAATAGGCTACGCCCATCCGATCCGGTACGCGGAGATCCAGGCGGTCTTTTTGCATTTGCATCGCTACTTTCAAGCGTTCAATTGCCGCTTCGTAATCCCCCATTCTCAGAAGGGCGAGGCCAGCCAGATAGCGCGCTTCTGCATCGTTTATGGCGTTATCGGATAATTTATCGGCGTGGTGAAATGCGCGTTCCAGCAAGATGCGGGAGTCGTTCAGGGGCATGATTTGTCCGCTGCTTCCCATTTTCTGATTTTCAAACCAGATGGTTTCCCCGCCCAGCAACCAGGTGACGTATTCTTTTCGCACGTCCAGCATCAGGGGTTGTTTTATGAGAGCTGCTTCAAATTGCGCTGCCGCGCGGGCGGGTTCTCTTTGTGATCGGTAAAGCCTCGCGAGCCAGGTTCGCGCCTCGACTGCATCCGGATTGCGGGCTACTGCTCGCTCAAACGCAGTTACCGCTTCGGAGCGGTTTTGGATTGCGAGTACTTTGCCCAGGTGGAGATAGGCCGCGCTTTGCGTCGAGTCGATTTGAATACATCGGCGGAACTCGGCTTCGGCAGCTTCGTGCTGCGCCCGCCGCATGCTTTCTATTCCTTGCTGGAGATGCGTGGTATAATCCATCCGCATGCCCGGAGAAGGGGTTTTTTGCTCACCGCATCCGATTGACAGGACAATCAGCAGCAGAAGGATTACAATCATGTCAGACCACCCGTCCATCTACGAGTTTTATCTGGCGGTCTGCTCGATTTGCCAGATCCAGGTTGTGCGTGGATAGCACGATTGTCACTCCTTCGGTGTGGTTCATATTTCGCAATAATGTCACAATCTCATTTCCTCGTTTTGAATCCAGGTTACCAGTCGGTTCGTCTGCGAGCAAGATCTCGGGGTTGTTTACGAGTGCGCGTGCAATGGCTACCCGTTGCTGTTCGCCCCCCGATAGTTCGCGGGGCAGGTGATCTGATCGGTGCTGCAAATCCACGCGCGCCAGCAAGTCCCTTATCCGGTCGCGTCGATGCAGTGCGCGGGAAAAGAGGAGGGGGAGTGCCACATTTTCTTCGACGGTCAATGTGGGTACCAGGCAATAGTCTTGAAATACGAATCCCACGTGTTGCCGACGCATGGTTTCCAGGTCTTTGCCTCGCAAAGTACTCACGTCTCGATCCAGCAATTTCAAGAGGCCCGATGTGGGGCGGTCCAGACAGCCCAGAAGGTTTAATAGGGTTGTTTTTCCCGCGCCCGACGCGCCTGTGATGGCTACAAATTCGCCGGGTTCTACGATCAGGTCTGCACCGAATAATGCTGCGATTTCTTCGGCTGAACGGCGGTATATCCGCGTGAGTCCCTGTGCGAGAATAGCCGACATTTCAGCGCATCCACGCAATGGGATGCAGGCGGGAAGCCCGCCATCCCGGTATGATCCCGGCGAGTATGCCCATGCCGATTGCCATTGCAATCCCGCCGATTAGTAGTACGCCATCAATTTGCACCAGTGCGCCTGGGGGGGCAAATGGTAGGATTGCGCGCACGGCTTCAGATGCCAGGCGGCTGCCCAGGACCGCTATTCCGCCACCTGCGATTCCGCCTATGGTGCAGATTGTCAGTGCCTCTGCACAGATCAATGCAAATACATCGCCCCGGGATGCGCCAATTGCTCGCATTACGCCGATTTCTCGCGTTCGCTCAAAGACTGCGATTAGCATGGTATTCATTACGCCGAGTACTGCAATTGCCACGGCTACGATGGCGACTGTTCCGATGAAAAATCGCGCCGTGCCCAGGAGGTCGAGAAGGGTTCGCTGGACCTGCGCCATGGTGATAACCTGTACCGAGGGTATTTCGAATACGCGTTCCGAAAATCCGTCTATTCTGGACAGGTCTTTTAATTTTACGCCGATGCCTGTGAGTTTTTCTTTTTTGTCGAAGAGGCGCTGCGCTACCCCAAGCGGCACGAAGATGGTGCCGTCGTCCTGCGTTCCGCTGCGGTCAAAAATCCCGCGTACGCGGAATGTTTGTCCCAGTCCTTTGAGTGGAAAATCGTCCCCGATATTTTTCCGATAATACGCCGCTACGCTGTATCCCAGTATTACCTCGTCGGTCGCGGCTTCGCCGAACCACTCGCCACGCTGGAAGGTGAGCCAGGGTTTCATTTCCAGAAAACTGTTTTCTATTCCCGTTATCAGGGAAAATCCCTCCCGGTGTACGGGAAGCGATCCGAGAAATAACCGCGTCGTGGTCGCCACGTCGGCGTCTCGAAGGATTTCCCGGTGGATGGCTTCATCCATGTACATCGGTATTACCCCACCTTGCATCAGCAGGGTCGCGGCTTCGTAGGGACATCCTTTTGAGGTGACCAGTACGTGATAGCCCAGGCGGTCAATGCTGTGGATGAGGGATGTGCGGTATCCGGTCCCCAGGCCCAGGAGGCTGACCAGTACGCATACGGATAGAGCCACGCCGCTTATGGTCAGAGCACTTCGCGTGTGGTGTCGCCGCAGTTCTTTCAGGACGACGCTTATAAATTGAAAAATGACCAAATTTTTGCCCTTTTGCGATGGATTTCCACGCCTTTTCCCACCAGGCGCAGATCGCCTGCGATGCGTTTTACGACGCCTACGACGCGCAGGGAGTCGCCAGAGATATTGCGGGGGACGGTTATGGTCCGTCCCTGTTCCAGGTCAATCAGTATATGCCGCGTGCTGTCTTGTAGTACAAACCAGCATCCCATGTGCTGGCATACCTGTCCCGCGCGGCCCGATAGCACGACTCGCTGTTCCAAAAATGCGGCTGGACGGTCCAGGACTTCTTTGATCTGGACCGCGCGATTGGCGGGTACGGCTTCACCCACTTGATGCACTTTTTCAGAACTGCAACCGATTATCAGGATTAGTATTATCAGGTATATCTTCAGTTTTTGCGTGACGTCTGCCATATGAGATGATATTTTGTTTGTGGAATAAAATCAAGGAATTCTCCCATCTGTTTTTTGTGACGGGAATATGCCGATGAAAAAAATGATATGGGTTCTTATAGTCGGCGTTTGTCTGGGGTGCAAGCCCTCTCAACCCGATGTATCTACGGAGTTTGTCGGCGTACATCGCTGTGTGAGTTGCCACATGGAATCGTATCAAAAATGGCAGCGTACGACCCATGCGACCTCTATGCAAGAAGCGACTCCGCGGACTGTTAAGGGCGATTTCACAAAAAATAATACCTATACTTTTGGCGGTGTTACCTCCACTATGAGCCTTCGAGATGGTCGCTATTTTATTACGACGCCGGGGGCTGATGGGACGCAAGGTACCCACGAGGTGCTATACACGATTGGCGACCGGGATACGCAGTGGTACATCGCTGAGCTTCCCGGGGGCCATTTGCAGATTCTTCCGGTTTATTTCGATGTTCGCAGAAATACCTGGTACAATCCCGTTGAAGGTATTATCGCCTCGCCGTCCGAACGGCCTTTAGATCCCCGCGATACGTCGTTCTGGATGCATTTTGGGCGCAATTGGAGCGCGCAGTGTTTTGACTGCCACGCCAGTCAGATTGAGGTCAATTACGATCCCGATGCGGGTACTTATGATTCCCGTTGGGTAGATTTGAGCATCAATTGCGAGACCTGTCACGGTCCCGGGCAGGGCCATGTCGCGTTTTGGGAGAGAGCGCTGACAGATGCCGATGCTGCCAGTATGCAGGATACTTCGCTGGTGAATTTGAGAATGCTTTCCGCAGAACAATCCGTAGAACTCTGCGCGCAGTGCCACGCGACGAAGCGCATTTTGAAACTGGGTTATCGACCCGGGGACAATTTTTACGATTTTTACGAACCTGTTGTTCTGGATTTTGAAGGTATGTGGCCCGATGGTCGCTACCGGCATCTCGCGTATAATTATACGGCGCTCACGCTCAGTCCCTGTTATACGGAGGGCGGGATGACGTGTTTGACCTGTCACCCTTCGCATGGTCCGGAGAGAGAAAAGAAGACAAGGGCAGATTTCGACGGTATATGTATGCAGTGTCATCGGGATGTGCAGCCTCGAGAACACAGTCGTCACGAGCAGTACATAGCCTGTGTCGATTGCCATATGCCCCCCGTTCCCGAAGTGCGCCGGGTGCGCGTGTTTGACCATCGCATTGCATCCCCAGTTCCGGCAAATACGGTGCGTTTTGGCATTCCAAATGCCTGCGGCGATTGCCACGGGGACCGCACACCCGAATGGGCTGTGGAAAAGACAGAAGCCTGGTGGGGGAAACAGGATGATTATCTTTTACAAACGGCGGCTGTTGTACTGGGGCGACAGGGAAATCCAATGGCTGTGTCTCCTCTGAAAGACGAGTTGCTCGATCTGTCCAATAATCCCACGCGCCGGGCTTCTGCAGCTTTGCTTTTGGGACGCACCCGGTCCTCACAGGCTGTTTCTGCGCTCCTCGATGCTTTAAAAGACCCGCACCCGCTCATCCGCGCAAAGGCAGTAGAAGGTCTGGGTTTGATCGGTCAGGCGCGGGTTGTGCCCGCGCTGGTTCCACTGTTAGACGATCCGGTTCGGCTTGTGCGGTTGGCTCTTGTGCCAGCTATTGAGAATCTGGGCACACACCATCTCGAGGACCAGGACTACAAGCACTATGAGACCATTTTTGCCGAGTACGAACAGGCGAGTAAAGAGGTTTGGGCGACTGATCCCTATGTGCAGGCGTTTCTCGGATGGGCTTATGTGAGGCGGGGGAATACTGAGTTGGCCCAGCGCGCTTTCCAGCGCGCGCTGCGGATTTGGCCCGGCGTTGAGGACGCGGCCAGAGGACTGGCGCAGATACATAACACAGAAAAAAATGACCGATGAGTACAGGACTCACCGGTCGTTTTTTTCGTTTTGGAGCGTCCGTTAGAACGATCCGGTTATGGATACGCGCAGGGGCGGATCAAATAAGTGGCCGAAATTTATATATGCAAAATCGACGCCGATCCTCCGTCCCACGCCCAAATCCTTTTGGACGCCGCCGCCCAGTGTCCAGGTGCCCAGGTCGTAACGCCCCCGGTAACCGGCTCGCAATGCCAGCGTGTTGGCTACCCACAATTCGCCGCCTACGTGCCAGCGCTCGCGGTCATCGATGTGATGTACGAGTTCTGCTGCTACGGTTAGATATGTGGGGTCTCCCTTGCGTCCGTAAGGCTCCATCGCCAAAGCGATGGTGTAGATCAAGGGCTGGGCAATCGAAGTGCCCTGCGGCAGAGAACCGGGAATCACGAGTTCCTGGTCTTTGCCGAAGTTGCGAAGCGTCATGGCCAGGCGCGAACTGCCAAATCCGGTGTAAAAAACACTGGAAAAGTCGAATGAGGCACTGTTGATCTTGTCCTGGTCCAGGGTCTCTTGAATCCACTTTACAGATGCACCCAGCGACAATTTATCGGTCATCTTGTACGCATAACCGAAGTTTATGAAAATATCGCCGGCCGATATATCCCGCGTGAAGCGCCCCTGTGGATCCAGAGGCGTGGTCTCTCGGGAGGTGCCCGCGTCAAACTGAATGACCGACAGCCCAAAGGTCTGCTGGCCGTATCGCCAGGCGACCGCACCGTTGAAGAATTTCGAATCTACCATCCAGCGGGTATATCCCAGGGCATATTCGAATCGCTCGATATGGGTCAATGCCGCTGTGTTCCAGAACATCGCATTGATGTCGTCGGCTGCGGCTGTAAATGCATCGCCCATTGCGGCTGCCCGCGCGCTTTGCCCCACCTTCAATGCGTGGAACGAAGCCCGTCCGGTTCCGTGGAACTCTTTTGTCCGATGCTGACCCGCGCGCACGCCGGACGGCAACTTGTAGTCCTGCGCCCAGGCGTCTGACCCCAAAAGCCCGACGGCCAGGAGCATCGTATAAATAGTTAATCGTTTCACATCTACTCTCCTTTGTTTGTAGAGGGGCGGAACAGAGTGCTCGCCCCTCCCGTCGGTCTTACTGGATAATCAGGAAACTGCCCGTCTGAACCTTGCCTTCTTGCCCGGGGACCAGCGATTCTACGGCGAAGAAATAAATCCCCGGAGATGCATACGACGTGCCAGAACGCGCTCGTTGAGTCCAGCTCACTTCTGCCGTGTGCTGCGCGCCGCGCGTCCCGTCGTGTACTATTTCCATGACCAGGTCTCCCGCAGCCGTGAAAATCGAAATTCGGGCCAGACGCGGCAGGTTGGTAAACCGCATGCGCTTGTTGTTGTCGCCCTGTGCGCCAAAGGAATGCATTCCGTCGTCTTTCCACGGATTTGGCACCACGAGCACTTTTTCATCTAAGGCATCGAATCCATCTGAGGCTGCCACAACGGGTGTAAACTGACCGCCGACTGTGTTGTGCCGCGCAGCCGTTACAATATGGCTCGACTCGGTCCCCGCCCGGATGTGGTTTTGAACCACGGGGGGCAGATCTGCAAGTGTTGTCGGGACGGGCATTTGCGCGCCTGGAATCGCGTTTTTCTGCGCATTCAGGTTCTCCCAGTTAGCGTGCCCATTGGCATAGGTTACAATATTGTACCGATACCCGAATCCCGTGACAGAGTTTTCATCGGCAAACGTATAAATCCCGGTTGATGCATCGTAATATCTCGGGTCTTTTGCCTGAATTGTGGCGATCAGATTCCACGGGCCCAGAGGCGCGCCGGCATGCTGCACGGGATCCGTCTGGATCAGCGCCGTGTTCCCGTAAACTTTATAGCCTGCCACATCTTGCGCCTCGCCGCCCGAATAATCCGGGTGTACCGCATCGTCGGCACCATCGCTCCAGGACAGTTCCACATTGCCATTTGCATTGCTGCGAAGCAAAACGGGACGGTCGGTTTCGGCGCGCGCAAGTGATTCTACATCTGGCGGTTGATTGGGCAGGTCAAACCCCATTGCGTACAATTGACGTGCGCGGTCGATGTGGTTGAACAAAATATCCTCACCACCGGGCACCTGCGCCTGCGCGCCTGGCGTCATTGCCCAGATGCGGAAGTCCATCGGTTCACCGCCCGGACCCGCATTTTCGGCGGCCATACCCGCGGCAAAAACCACCACGATTTTTGCCTTGTCGCCCGGTGCCAATTTCCAGGGACCGAACATCTGCGAGTGCAATTGCTCCTGCAACTCTCGCTCACCGGGGCTTGGGCCACCCTCAATCGGGTTGTCGTCATAGGGCTTGCCCGGGGTGATAAACTTCTTCCACAACTCTTCAACCGTATCAATTGTCTCATGCGGCTCAAACTCGATGTTCGTGCGGCTTCGGCGCTTCCACCAGTGTGCGTACGCAGGCTGACTGCTGGGTATATCCTCGCCTCCCATCGCCGTGCCCGTAATCGGCACATAGACGTCCGGGTCGTTGATAAAGGGCGGTGTCACATCCACAGGTCCCCAGCCTATGTATTGCGGCGAATACAATTCTTGCTCCGCCCGATACCCGATCACGCCAATGGCTTCGGCGCCGAACCGGGGTTCGCCCATGTCGTTGTTCGAACTGGTGGGTGCATCGCCATCGTATTGATACGATACCTTCTTACCGCGGTATTTCCCGCCGTAATTGGCGGCCTCGGTAAACTGATACCGGTCGTCTTCCAGCCGACGCCCCGGCTCGGAAAACCAGTAGCCGTTCCACTTGCGATAGGAGTGCCCGGGTTTGTTCACGCTGAAGTAGTTCAAATACCCCATATACACTTCTTCATAGGACCGGTTTGAGGTATTCTCCACGACCAGTTCCACAAAGAAGAAATCGTCGTAATCCGGGTGGCTCCATCCATACGCAGTCCTCGTCATCGTCATCCCCGTCCCGCTCGGCTCGATATTCGTGTTGCTGCGCCATCTCGTAATCACGGTCTCTTCTGGAAAGTGATCGAACTGAGGCAGCGTATATGACCCGTTTTCGCGGTAATTATCCACTTCCACAGGCTCGTCGGAAATCGGCTTGGATTGTTCGGCGATTCCGCCGCGGTCCGAGTTGAACCACACGTTAGCATCCTGGGTATCATACCCCAGCCGAGCGGCTATGATCGGCGGGTCTTGCCCGTTTCGCAAGCGCAAATTGCCCGATCCCGGCGTCAAATCTGGCACCACCTGCTCCACATCCCCGGTGTTGGACACCGGTCCCGAGGATGTGACAAAGGTATTCCCACTCGCATCCCGCGCGAGTATCCACACCCCCTGGCCCTTCGAGTTGTCGTAGTCCTGATCTCGACCTCTGAAGCTACCCGATGTCGAAGATCCCGTATAAATATACGGATATGTCATCGAACCGTTTTCCCTCGCCACATACCCTTCCGACCCCAGGGCAAATGTCCCGCCCTGCTGTCCCGTGTTGCGAAACGATTCCGACAGCTTTGACCGGTCAATCTGCTTCATTGGCACTGGCTCATCCACCGCCTGAACCCCTGTCACAAATAGTCCAGTCAGGAAAATGCCCGCAAGCGCCTTACCAATTATTTGTCTAAACATAAATTCACTCCTTATAGAGGCGCCAGAGCCAGAGCACCTGTTCTGGTCCTCTGGCCCACCGATTTACATGCTGGTGCGCACGCCGAAATAGATTTCCCGGGTGAGATTCGTATAGCTATTCCACTGATCCCAGATCTGGTTGGTGTCCCGCACCACCACTGGCGTGGGCTGGTTCTCGGCCAGACCGTACTTTGGTATGTCGTGGAAGAAATTCCACCTGCGGATCGAACGCGGCTTTTTGGCGTTGAACAAATTGGTCGCCTCAAAGAACAGGGTTGGACGAAACTTCCCAATTCGGAAGCCCTTCTGAATACCCAGATCCGTGCGGAATGCCGTTGGGTTGGTGTACAACAACTGGTTCCTGATCAACTTGTTGGCAGTCGAAGGAGCTGGCGTGGGCTGGCTATAGCGGAAGAATGTGCCCGGTTCGATTCTCAGCACCAGGTTCACATTCAAATCGCTCAACACCTTGCTCCCGCCCACCTCTGGACCATATCCTTCGGGCGTGGCAAACAAAAATGTGATGCTTCCATCGCCCGTGGCATCGCGCATGTTGGCAGGACCGCGCACACCTCCTATTGTGTGTATCCGAGCCGCAATATTTCTCTCGTCAGTCCAGGGGAATCCAACCTGTGCATCCGGCACCTGATTGGCGAATTTTTCGGTGATCCACAGTTCCCGGTTGGCGTCGATTTCTTTTTGCACCAGTTGGTCGGCAAACATGCCAATGGCATCGACTTCAGCACTCGACAGGGGTTGCCAGACGCGCTCACCCGTGGTCGGGTCAATTTCAAACTTGAAGCGATACGCATCTTTGGCCAGGAAGTCCGAATCCACGAACCAGCGCCCCACCCACTCCCGACCGCCGTAGAAGTTGTTCTGCTCCCAGTACCAGCTCCACGTCGCGCGGAATGAGAAGAAATTGGTGAACCGCTTGCTCACGGCCAATTCCAGGCCGCGCGTTTCACCACTGTACGCGTTCTGATACCAGTGCGCGCGCTTGATCTGCTTCTCTACCGGGTCGTGCAAAAAGGTGTTGTTCTGCTGGAGATAGTCTTCTGTGCGGCGGTAGAACATCGTCGCATTGGCCGTGTAGTCCGAAACAAAGTTCCAGTCCACACCCACTTCGTAGTTTACGGTACTGCCCGGACGCGAATTCGTCGATCCGCGCTTGGTCGAGCCCATTTCCAGGCCGCCGTAATACTCATACGAGCTATATCTGTTGTCTGCATTCAGGTCTTCGGCTATGCTTCGGCCCGAAGCCGCCTGCCAGGTCTGCCCGTACATCGCATAGAAAATCGGGAGGACGAAGAACCGGCCATAGGAGAAGTGAATCGCAGACCGCGCAGTAATCGGGTGAGATACCCCAAAGCGCGGCGACAGCTTGAACATATTCAGACCATCATAAGTTGGGAATGACTGCGGATTGTTGGGATAAGGCGTTTGACCCTGCCGCGCCAACGACGCATCTGCATCGGCAAACCAGCGGTTTTGGGGCAGTACTGACCACACGGGTTCGGGGCGCGTCTGACCGCCGTGGTTGAACGCATCCATACGCACGCCCACGTTTACGACCATGCCCTCAAACTCCATTTTGTCCTGTGCATAAGCTCCAAGCTGGAATGCCTTTCTCGGGTGATCCCGGAAGGCGTTCCAGGCCGGGTCGTCGAGACTGCTTGCCCGACTTAAATCGGGGAGTTTAACGCCGTTCACAGTCGTGGCGGGCACAAAGTCCATCTGACCATCTGCACCCAGGCGGTTCTGAGCCGATTCATAGTAGTCGTACATCGTCCAGACCCGATAACTGCCCGATGTTCCACGGCTCTGTGATTCCCACTGGTAGGTCTGGAACCACGTTGCTTCGGCTCCTGCTTTAAAGAAATTTCCCTTTGTAACCTGACTGGAGAAATCGAATTTCAAATTGTGGCGCGTTTGACGATTCAATCGGTAGTCCCGAACCTCACGAGGTGTTGCCGTAAACCACTTGTCGTGGTCCCGAACTACATTGAACGTTTCTATAGGCATCCCCGATGTGTCTTGCTCGCTGTCTGAACGCGAGATACGCAACTCGTACAGGGTGCGGGAAGACAGAGAGTGCGTTAAATACGCGTACAACATCGAGTTCCATTCGATCTCTTTGCCCGCACCATCTATGCCTGCGGGCAAAAACAGGTCTCGACCGGCTGATAATGCCGACTCCCGCGTGTTGCGGAAACTCTGGTTCGTGCCATACACTCCCCCTACCTTCAGGCTGATATTGGGCGTCACGCCAAATGTCAGTTTGCCCGTCATCTGATAATTGGGCAAGTCCCGGAGTGCGGGATTGGGACGCTGTAAGGGTTGCCGATTTGTCTGCGCGCTCACGTGGAACGAGGTCTTGTTCCCAATGGGACCCGAAAGGGAACCCTCCAGGCGATGCCCCGATACATCTGTGTAATCGTCTGGCTGGATATGTACCAGACGTCCCGAATCATCTGCTGTGCCGGGCAATCCATCGGCGCCAATATTTTCCTTTTCCTGCAACCAGGCCGGATCGTCCAGGCGGATGCGGCTCCTGCCCGTACCCTGGTTCAGGTGAATGATCGGGTCATAGGCATTGAAGCCGTAATGCCGCTTTCCGGCAACTGTATATCGATACTCGAAAAACCCGTGGTAGTCTCGGCTACCCTCTCGCGTCACGATATTGATGATCCCCGCGTCCATGTTTCCGTATTCAGCTTCTGGAACACCGGTTACCACAGAGATTTCCTGGATGGATGCGCGGTTCACACCCGTGAACATATTTGCCGCGCGGCGGTCATTATTCACCATCCGCACACCGTCAACAGTATAGGTGAGCGAAATGGGCTTTGGCGTTGTCGTGTACCAGCCCGCACGGCGTTCGCCTTCGTCCATTTGAAAGTTGCCCTGCCGCACTGACCGTCCGTCTTTCTGTACGCCCGGCTGCAAGCCCGCCCACGCCCGAGCATCTTTGACCACGGGCTGCAAGTCGATCTCGTCAGCCGTTACGTAGTATTTGCTCGCGGTCTTGTCCGGCTCTACGGGTGGACGCTCTGCCGTCACGATCAGTTCTGCGGCTTCCAGTGCTGTCTCGGTGAGCCTGAAATCCACTGTGGAGGTATAGCCCACCACCACTTTTACATCTTGCTGTACGACCTTCTGATACCCCACCAGCGAGGCTTCCATGCTGTGCGTTCCAGGTAGAACCAGCAAGATGATATAATATCCTTCTGCATCTGCGGTCGCACCCCGGTTTGTTCCCACAATCACGACGTTGGCACCGGGCAATGGATCGCCTGTGGTATCCATTACCCTGCCAGCTATCTTACCCGTTGTTGCCGCCTGTGCCCAATCCTGCACACCCAGGACACAAACCAGCAAAACGGACAAAAATGCTAACTTTCTTATCATCTCTATGCCTCCTTATAAGAGTTATTACATCACGTAGTACTTGACCGAAAGTCCGATCTCGAAATAGTGCAACGGAAAGGTCCGCGCGACGCCATAAGATTCCAGCTGGCGCAATTCCCCGATCAGCAAGTTCCACCGCGCCCGCGCATCAACAGCTGCGCGACTACCTGCCAATACCTCCACACCTAAGCCCACGTTGAGTCCCCACGCCACATCCGTATCGTCAAACGGCGCCAGTTCCAATGTCGTATCGATCCCCCCACCCAGGTTCGGTTGTCCTGCAAAGATCAGGCCCGATACCGAGTTTTTGTAGTGGTAAAACCCACCGCCATAGGCGATGAAAGGACCTCCGGTCACGCCATCCGAACCACCTGTTCGCGCTTTCAGATGATACAGGCCGTTGATCGTAAACGCATTGACGGTCATGTAATTGCGCGCCAGCGGGCTTGTGATTTTCTGCCACTCCTCCGGCTTGTCTTCGGGCCAGTAAAAAGTCGCTTCCTGAATTTTGCCGGGATCAAAACGCGTGCGGTGAAATTCCACCTCTAAGGTATTGCGCGCATCTCGCGCATAGGTGAAATACAGCCCGAATGCTTCCTGTGCGCGGAAACGATCACTCATGCCGAATACGGGGAAGTTGAAGTTGCCGCTCAAACCCAGGCCAACTTTTCCCACCACGCCCGTGTCCTGCCCATGGGCATCGCCATAGCTATTGCCCGGAAGCGCGAAAAACATCAAACAAACTACAGAAATTATCCCTCGTTTCATACGCAACCCTCCTTGTGACGCCCACTCAATGAGAATGGGGTTAATTGCTGAGGAACACTATTTATT
>VXRD01000162.1 GCA_009838845.1 Gemmatimonadota bacterium
AAATATCATATTAGGAGGTGGTGAGATGATAATCAGTTTCTCAGTCGAAAACTGGATGTCTTTCCGCGACCCAACCACCTTTTCGATGGTTGCCAGCCGAGAGCGTCAGCATGGAGAACGCGTTCCAAGGCTCGGCAAGTACCAAACGCGAGTTCTTCCGATTGCGGCAATTTATGGCGGCAATGCCTCTGGCAAGACTAATTTTTTTAAGGCTCTAAATTTTGCCAAGACGCTGGTTATTAAAGGTACCAGACCCGATAGCCTGATTCCAATTGAGACATTTCGATTGGATGTCGAGGGGAGAAATCAGCCTTCTCGCTTCGCTTTTGAACTGCTGATTGACGAGACCATCTACGATTTTAGCTTTGCAGTGACTCAAAAGGTGGTACTGGAAGAAAGAATGGTTAAGATTACGAGTACTAGTGAAAAAGTGCTCTATGATCGACGAGACGGCAATCTCAGCTTTGACAAATCGCTCTCCAAAGACGATTTTTTCCCATTCGTTTTCAGGGGAACCCGGGACAATCAGCTTTTCTTGACCAACTCCGTATCCCAAAATATCAACGATTTCAGGCCAGTCTATGACTGGTTTGAGAATACGCTTGTACTGGTGGCACCCGACTCGCGGTTTGATCTTTTCGAGATATTTCTTGATGAGGGACATCCACTTTACACGGCAATGAACGAGATGTTGCCACGGCTCGATACCGGAATTTCCCATCTTGGCAGTGAAGAAATTCCATTAGAAAATATATCGATTCCCGAGCCATTAAAGACCGAGCTTCAGGAAGAGGTCAAAGAAGGCATGGCTGTTCGGTTGCTGATGGAACCGCAGACCAATCGCATCGTGGTTACTCGCAAGGATGGAGAGTTAATCGCAAAAAGGCCGGTCACTTTCCACCCAAAATCGGATGGTACAGAGGCCAGGTTTGAGATTTACCAGGAATCTGAAGGTTCGCAACGAGTTATCGATCTCCTGCCTGCCTTTCTCGAGCTTTCAGCGCAAGTGTCGCAGAAGGTCTATGTCATTGATGAGATAGACCGCAGTCTGCATCCCTTACTGATCCGCCAATTGCTTGATGAATACCTGTCCAATTGCTCTACGGAAACCCGAACACAACTGTTGCTGACGACCCATAATGTTATGCTGATGGACCAGCAGTTGTTGCGCCGAGACGAAATGTGGGTGACAGAACGGGATGAGGCTGGCGTGTCGAGTCTGTTTTCTTTTAGCGAGTACAAAGATATTCGTTATGACAAGGATATTCGGAAAAGTTATTTGCAGGGGCGGATGGGAGGTATCCCTCGCATCTCGCCAGGATGATTATTTGCAAATCTTCATAATCCGGAGAAAATAGAGGAACGGACTGATGCCGTCGAGAAGACGTAGATTTCGCGCTGGCAGTCGAGGCAATCTGCGGCGCAGTTGCCGATTGGGTTGAAAACATTATTGGGGTTATATGATGCGGATAAAATTCGAACAACCTTACCTTTCGATAAAAAATCTTAATGAGATTGATTTACCAGATTTTACAATGCTGATTGGTCGAAATGGTGTTGGCAAGACACAACTACTTGAAGCGATAAAACAGGGGTATGTATCTGTTGCGGGTATTTCAAGTTCGGAAATTGAAATGTACGATCTCGATTCCTTCAGGCTAACAGATTCGCGAGATGCAAATTGGGAAAGCTCTTCTTTTGCTTCACGAGTGGCAGAAAAATATTTCACACAAGGGGCTGATTTGGCACCCGTGAAAACAGCTAAAAAAATTTTTAAGCAAGTTATAAGCGATTTCGGACTGATAGAGGGGTCCGATAGCCGTCGCCAATTTGAGGAAGAACTGAGAAATACAATTGTTGGAATGCAGGCATTTGGTGAATTTCCTATGGTAACGAGTGACGATGCACTTTCCACTTACTGTGAACTAATAAAAAATAAAGTCATCAGTCCTCTGGAAGCAAGATATATCGTCACTTTAGCTATGAATTTGACAGGAAAATTCCCACATGAAATCTGCCGAGACGATATTCTCTCTGCAGCGAACTTTCAAGGGAACTTTATCGAAAACACTCTAAATGAAGTATTTACGAGGTACAAAGTTGACCAGTTCTTATGGGCTCACACTGAGGGAGAGGAGGGTCCACTGAGCTTTCGAGACTTAATGTCGCAATACAGAAGAGAGAAAACACCCCCTTGGGAGACATTGCGAGAAAATTTGGACCAGATGCGCGAGGCTTCCGGGGATCCTGAACTATTCAATTTTGAATTTTCAGATCCGGAAGAAGACAGGATTAATTTTACTGATCATTCGCAATATTCATTTAAAACAAAAATGACGAATCGAGCGACGGGAGAAAGCTACTCGGTTACAAATCTCTCATCTGGCGAAAAAATTCTGATGTCGTTATTCTTAGCCACATTTAACCAGCGCATTGGCCGTCGCCAGCCCAAGCTCTTACTCTTGGATGAAGTAGATGTCGTACTTCATCCATCCATGATTTCCGCGCTAATTACCGGCCTCAAGAACCTATTTGTTAAGAATGGGACGCGAGTCATAATGGCCACCCATTCAGTAACGACGGTTTCTATGTTGGAGGAAGGAGAGATTTTTCGCGTTTCTCGAAAGGACAACAAGGTTCATGTCTCGCCCGTGACGAAATCCGAAGCAGTTTCCGAACTATCCGAGGGTATTGCAACAATAGATACCGGATTGAGAATTGCGTCGTCTAATGCTGCGCCGATCACAATTTTGACAGAAGGCAAAAACTCACTGCACCTCAAAAAATGGGCGAGCTTGTTCTATTCTGGAAAAGTTGATGTATTTGATGCTCTTCCTGACAAAACAGGTAAAGATCAGCTCAAAAGCTATGGTCAGCTTCTCGCGCATATGAAGACAAATTCTCATTTTTTGATCGTTTGGGACTGTGATGCCAAAATTATCGCTCAGAAATTGACTGATGAACTACCCAAGACAGCGAATGTAACAGCTTTTGCGTTTGAAAAGCGGGAGAACAAAATTGTTTCAAAAGGTATAGAAAACCTATATGATGAGGAAGTTTTGGAGCCATTTTCAAATCTGGTTACAGAAGTATCAACGAGCAAGGAAGTTGCTCGTTCGTTCGACAATAGGAAAAAGACTGAATTCGCAGAACATATCTTTACCGATGGCATCGAAGATCATTTTCAACATTTTGACGACCTTAAGTTGGTTGTAGAGGAAATATTGGAACAACTAAAAAATCAAAAATGAACGCAAAATTTCATGGAGTCCGTGGTTGGGATCACAAATTTTCTTAGGTAGTGTCTGAAAAGTCTAAATTTTCCTCTAAACCTATTTGGGCTATTCACCAAACCCTATAAAATAAGCTGTCTGATAAAATCGCTTACAGGTCATTTTAGGATCAAAAGTGACTTTTCAGACAGAACCTAGGAGAAGCTATGGATGTTGAATGGATAGAAATCGCCGAGCCTGCCAATTATAATGGTTCTGCTGTATATGAGATACGCATCGTAGAGAGAGGAGAGCCAGCTATAATAGATAGATTTTTGGCTTCAGACGATAGAGGCATTATTTCAATTGGTATGACTACCATGATGGAGACTCGAAGACGTAAGTTCGTATCAGGGATGACCCGAGGAAGGGGCCATTCTGAGGGAAATCTGCTCTTTAGGATACGACAATTTGCGCCTTTTGATCAGAAGTTTCCCAAGCCAGTGCTTCAATACAAGTTCTTCAAGGTCAAATCAAAAGAGGAAGCCGATAGGATGGAGGGCCACCGCATCAAAGCATATGTGAGAAAATTCGGCGAAGTGCCACCTCTAAATAGTGCCATTCCAAAGCGATATGATGAGGACGGATGGCAGGAGGAATTAGGATAATGAAAAAAAAGGGATGCAACTCATTTGATGATATGGATTGCTCAACGTCCAAACCTGTTGAAGAGTTCAATTGTAGTTCCAATAATAGAGGGCAAAGAGATTTGACTCTTGGTGCTCTTGTCTTCTATTACATTGATGAGCACAGGGATAGAATGAAGAGATACTTCAGACATTATAATCGGCAGACTCTAAATGATGCGATTAGAATTGCTGCGCTCTGCGTACTGCCTGGAGGAAAACGTCATGGACACCAAAGGAGAATAATACAGCCTGCACTTGATGAATCAGCAAGGAGACTCTTGGATGTTCAGGATGAAATTAAAATGTGCAGAGACTTTGAAGATTTGAGAGGTTTTGTAGATAGCACAATAAAGAATATCCGGGGCATTGGCACTCTGACTATTTATGACATATCACTGAGAATCGGAGCAAAACTTGGCTTATATCCCAAAGCTGTCTATCTGCACAGAGGAGTGATTAGTGGCGCAAAGGCTCTTGGGCTAAATTACAGGCAAAAATCAATACCAATTGAGGATATACCAGAGCCTATTTCGAGCAGTCTTGAGCCTTACGAAATTGAAGATTTTCTTTGTATCTGCAAAGAAGAGTTAGGGGATATAAGTCTCCAAAATACATAAGCCCCATAACCGCTTCGGTGAGTGACCGGAGACCGATGTGCGAGTTTTAGTGCATCAGGAGTTGACAGATATCTGACAGGAGCTATATTTCTTTATATGTTAATTGCAAAAATTCCTGACGATGCCCTTGTTGTTCGTGGCGGTAAAAACCGACCAGAAGACATTCGACGTGGAAGCGGAACACATCCAGATGGGATCGCAGGCGTATCAGTAGAAAGTAGTGAAGGTGTATCCATCTCTGAATTGGCAAGGATGATTCCACATGGGCAAGTTGGCGTGACAACCGTTGGTGAAATCCGAAAAGCTGGCGGTGATGTGGTGCGAACTTCTGGACGAAGCCCTTATCATGCGACATTGACAGGACTTACGTCCGAACAAATTAGTGAACTTTTTTTGCCAACAATTCCAAATCCCGCACGGGAGAAGTAAAAATGAAAAAATCAAGAGTATTCGCAGACTTTCACAACGCGGATGCACAAGGCAGGTTGCGTTTGAACTGCGTTGGGACCGTGGAAGACCTTACATGTCAGAAAATTGTTCTAAAAGAGGAGCAATCACTGATCCTTTATAGCGAAGATTTAGAAGTTGATGGTGTGGTTCGATACTCCAAAAAAGAAAATTTGTGGGTTGCTGTGATTGATTGGGATGCCATTCGAGAGGTTGTCCCTGTAGTGTCTCAAACAGAACACCATAGCCCGGTTTGACAGCCTTCAAACCGTTCAATCGGATATTATTTTAAAGCCCAGCGGCCTTTTTAAACCGTTGGGCTTTAATTATTGGGGCTTCACTGGCGGCTTCAGTAGATTTGTCTCCAGGCATAAGAAGAGAGAACTTCAAGCAAAATCGGTCTTGATAAATTCCGATTCTCAATGTATTCTGATTGAGAATGCGATAAGGGCTGACTACTGGGGACGGCACAGGGGCCGTCCCCTACGACAATATTGTTAATCCGGTGTTTGTAGGGGCGACCCCCTGTGGTCGCCCGCTGATGTGATTTTACAGAGAGGTGAAACGTTCAGGGAGACAACATATGAAAAAAATTCTCATTACGGGCATGAGTGGGCTTATTGGCGGGGCTGTTCGCGAGCAGCTTGAGGGCAAGTATGAGCTTCGCGCGCTCAATCGCCGCGATGTGGCTGGTGTGGATTGTCGGCGGGCTGATATTTCGGATTTTGACGCGATTTGTCCGGCGTTTGAGGGGGTTGATACGGTTGTGCATCTGGCTGCTGCGATTAGAAGCGATTTTGAGGGGTTTGTCGCGCACAATATCGTGGGGACTTATAATGTTTTTGAAGCGGCGCTCCGCGCCGGGGTCAAGCGCGTTATTTTTGCGAGTAGCGGTTCGGTGACAGCGGGTTGGGAGAATGATTCGCCGTATGGTGCGATTGTGTCGGGGCGATACGATGAGGTGCCCGAGAGTTGGGATAAGTTTTCCCACAGGACGCCTACGCGCCCGCGTGGGATTTACGGTTGTACAAAGGTCTGGGGCGAGGCTTTGGCGCGGCATTATGCCGATAGTACGGATCTGTCTGTTATTTGTCTTCGCATTGGTGCAGTGAATGCCGAGGATCAGCCCAATGGTACGCGCGGTTATTCTGTGTGGTGCAGTCAAAGTACGATTGCCGGCATGGTCGAGTCGTGTATTGAGGTGTCCGATGATCTCAAGTTTGATATTTTCTATGTGGTTTCGAATAACAAATACAGCTATCGGGATATGACGCATGCGCGCGATGTGCTGGGTTTTGAACCCGAGGGGGATGCGGAGGATTATCGCTGATGTACAGGACGATTTTTTTTGATGGGTATGGGACGCTTTTTGACAAGGCTTTTGATGCGCTGTATGAGACGTGTCAGATTATTGTCGATGATTTGCAGATCGATATGAGTAAGGAGGCGTTTCTCGATCACTGGGATCGCTACTTTTTTCCTCTGTTGAGAGAGGGAGATTTTATCTCGTTTTGGGATGCGCATATTATTGGCCTGGAGAAGACGTTTGCCGATTTGAATGTGCGGGCGAATCCCGAGTCTTATACGGCAGGTCTTTTTGATGCTTTTGGCTGCGTGCCCGTTTTTTGCGATGTAAAACCCACTCTTGATGTTTTGTCCGATGTGAAAACCGGTGTGATTTCCAATGCGGATCACGGGCATCTCACGTCTGCTTTGCGTGCTAATGATCTGAGTTTTCCGGTTGTGGTCAGTTCGGAATCCACGCGGTGTTATAAGCCAAATCCCGATATTTTCTTTTCTGCTTTTGAGGCTCTCGGTGCCGATCCCGATCAGACTTTGTATGTCGGCGATTCACAGGAGGACGATATTGTGGGTGCAAGGCGGGCTGGTATTTCCATTGCCTGGCTCAACCGGGATGGGGCTGTGCGGCGGGACGATATTCCGGAGCCAGATTATGAGATTAGCAGTTTGTTGGAGTTGAGCGATATTTTGGGAGAGAAATGATGCGACCGACTGAAATGGAGGAATATCTTTTTGATTTGCGCGGCTATATTGTGCTGAAAAATGCCGTGGATGCCGAGCATCTCGTCGAACTCAATGAGATTATCGATACGTATGACGATCTCGAACCCGATGGATGGCGGGGGTGGGTTCATCGGAGCGGGGGGCCACGACATTTGCACAATATTTTTGAGATGGGTGAACCTTTTGAACGCTTGATTGACCATTCATCGTGGGTTCATCACATGGGGCGCTTTGTCGGTGGGGATGATGGTCTTTTTATAGATGAGTCATTTATTGATATTCGGTCTCGGGGCGGTGCGACGCGCATTCATTCGGGCGCGCACAAGCGGCGCATCCGCACGCAGTTTCGCTTTCACAACAATCAGTTTCGCTGTGGGCAGATCAATATTTTGCTGGCGCTTAACGATATTGGGGATGGCGATGGGGCGACGATGGCGATTCCCGGTTCGCACAAGTCCAATTTGCTTCATCCCGCGTTTGAGGATCCCAAAGGTACGGGTAGTGGGCATTCGCTGGACCGCGTTGAAGCGGCTGTTCAGATTCAGCTCGATGCGGGTGATGCGGTTTTTTTTGTGGATTGTATGGCGCACGGTTCGTCAGAGCGCACGCGCCCCGGTGAGCGTCGCGTTGCTATTATTCGCTATGGTCCGCACTGGGGTAATGACCGATACGGCTATCAGCCTTCGCCCGAGTTGATTGCGCGTTTGACGCCCGAACGACGTAAGATTGTTCAGCCTCTGCCGCCTAAGATGCCGCCGGGTGTGCAGTGGACGAATAGACGAATAGACGAATAGACGAATAGACGAATAGACGAATCCTACCCTACCACCCCAAGTTAGTCCGAACTGCGTCGTTGATTCGTTGATTCGCTGATTCGTTGATTCGCAGATGAACTGCTGGCGCAGTTGTACACCACTACATTGATTTGAGGAGTTGTTCGCATGATAGATAAGATACACGCCCCTCTCGCCCGTTTTACTGTGCTCGATTTGACCCGTGTGCGCGCGGGTCCCACTGCTGTGCGTCAGCTTGCGGATTGGGGGGCGAATATTATTAAAATTGAACCGCCTGAAAGTATTGACGAGGCAAAGACTATGGGGGGACCGCGTCACGGGCCGGATTTTCAGAATTTGCACAGAAACAAACGCGGGATGACTTTGAATCTCAAAGCCGATGCGGGTCGCGAGGCGTTTTTCCGCATGGTTAAGCGCGCGGATGTGGTTGTGGAGAATTTTCGGCCGGATGTTAAAGATCGCCTCGATATTGGGTATGAGAGGTGTAAGAGAGAGAATCCGGGTATTGTGTACGCGAGTATTTCGGGATTTGGGCAGGAGGGACCATATAGATTGCGCCCGGGCTTTGATCAGATTGCACAGGGTATGGGGGGGTTAATGTGGATTACGGGTTTGCCGGGGCAGGGTCCGGTGCGCGTTGGGGTGCCGATTGCAGATCTCGCTTCGGGTTTGTACACCGCTATTGGTATTCTCACTGCTTTGCTTCAGCGCGAGGAGACCGGGGAGGGGCAGTGGGTGCATACGTCATTGCTGGAAGCACAAATTGCGATGCTGGATTTTCAGGCGGCGCGATGGTTGATTGCAAATGAGGTGCCCGAGCAAGCGGGCAATAATCATCCCACGAGTATTCCGACGGGTGTGTTTCAGACCCGCGATGGGTATATCAATATTGCCTGTAGTGGAGAGCAGATGTGGCAGCGCCTGTGCGATGTGCTGGGTGCTGGAGATTTGTACAGGGATGAGAGGTTTTCCAATGGCGGAGTGCGGTTGACAAATCGGGATGCGCTGAATGAGAGTTTGCAAAAGTATTTTATAGGGCAAGATAGTGCCCATTGGATTGATGCGCTGAATGAAGCGGGTGTGCCGTGTGGGCCAATTTATAAGATGGATGAGATGTGGTCTGATCCGCAGGTTATGCACTTGAAGATGTCGCGTTCGGTGACTAACCGCGTTATGGGGGATTACGATGTGGTGAGGAATGCGACTAATTTGAGCAATGCGCCAGATCTGCCCTACAGGGCGTCGCCCGAACGGGGTGAGCATACGGATGAGATTTTGAGTGAGTTTGGGTTTTCGGAAGGTGAAATTGCGGCTATGAAAGAGGAGAATGTCGTTTGATGTTCTCTGTGGGGAGTTCAATGACAGATAAAATTATTGTGCAGAAAGATGGCGGTGTTGGACATATTCGCCTGAATCAGCCAGAGAAACACAATGCCATTTCTTATGAGATGTGGCAGGGTATGGCGCGGGCGATTGACGATTTTGAATCGGACGATGCGGTTCGCGTTATTGTGCTTTCGGGCGAGGGCGGCAGGGCGTTTTCTGCGGGGGCGGATATTTCGCAGTTTGAAGCGCAACGCGGGACGGCAGATGCGGTGGAGGTGTATAATGCGACTATGGGGCGCGCTTATGAGAAGCTCGCGCAGGTGCTCAAGCCCACGATTGCCAAAATTGCGGGGTATTGTATTGGTGGTGGACTTGCTACTGCGCTGTGTTGCGATTTGCGGATTGCGTCCGATGATTCGTCTTTTGCCATTCCCGCTGCGAAGCTGGGCCTGGGGTATGGGTACGGTGCGCTCAAACCGCTTGTGGGTTTGGTGGGTCCTGCCAATGCGTGCGAGATTTTGTTCACGGCGCGTCGGTTCAATGCTTCTGAGGCGTATCACATGGGTCTGATTAACCGGGTTTTGTCGCGGGATGAGTTAGACGCTTATGTGGATGATTATGCCGAGACCATTGCGGGTAATGCGCCGCTTACGATCAGGGCGAGCAAGCAGATTATTGCAGAGATTGGCAAAGATGCAGATCAGCGCGATCTCGATTTGTGCCAGCGGGTTATTGATGCCTGTTTTGCGAGCGAGGATTACAAAGAGGGCCGCGTAGCATTTATGGAGAAGCGCAAGCCAGATTTTCAGGGGCGATAGTTTATTCCCAGAGTGCTTTTAGTCGCGGGATCAAAATTTCTGTGTCGCGGTCGTGGATTTCTCCTTGCCACATTTGATTTGTTTGTACGGGCGAGCGGTCAAAGGATGCCTGCATCAGGTCGGGCAGGTCCAGTGTGCGGAAGCGCGTTTTGAAATAGCCGTCTTCTGTGAGCCAGATTTCGCGGAAGCCCAGTGGGAAACCAATCAGGCAGGCGGTGTCAACGATGAGGAAGTCGCGATATGTGCGGATGCGGTTGATGTGTCTGTGTCCGGTGAAGATGGCTATGACAGCGGGCAGGTCTTTTACGGCTTCCATGAGTTGCTCGGCGTTGGTGACAATGCCACCCGGTACGAAGTCGGCCTGTGCTTCGTATTGGGGGAAGACCCAGGGGTGAATGAACAGGATGAGGGCGCAACGGTCATTATGAGCTTTTGCGGCGGCTTCGCGCAAGATGCGGTCGTGTGCTTCTGTCCATGTGCCCAAACTGTCTTTTAGAGGGCTGATGGGATATACGTTGGCGAGCGCCAGGCGCAGGCGCGGCGCGGCTTCGACGATGTCCAGGGTTTCGGGGATTGGAAATTGTCTGGCAAAAGCCTCAAAGCTCCCTTCCTGTGCATCGCAATCGTGATTGCCCGGGACGTAGTATGTGGGCGCGTGAAGGCCGTCAAACGCGTTTTTGGCTTCATCTATGGTTTGCAAATAAATATCATAAGGTATTTCAAATGCGCCACCTCCGCAGACCACGTCGCCGCCGTGTACGATGAAGTCCGCTTTGCAGGCGTTGATGGCGGGTACCATTGCACGGTGTATTTCATGGCTGCGCGTTAGCATTTTGGGCGCGCCGAAGTCTTTTTCGGCTGCGGCGTGGTGATGGCTGTCTGTGACAAAGACAAAGTGTGAAGGCATGGGGTCTCCTTGGGTCAAGGGTGTGTTGTGCTAAATTGAAAGGCGTAGAGCCGGGCGCAGAGGATATGAAATCTCAGTTTTACGGTTGTTCCAATCAGGGTGCGTACATCGCCGCCCGACCAGGAGACGCGATGGCGCACGGAGTCGCCGATTACGGGTTGGCACGATAGGCGATCAAATCCTTCGATTACTTCATTTGTGTCGTTCAAAATTTCGACGCGTATTTCTCCCCAGGTTGCATCTGCGTTTATTTCCAGGTGGGTGCCCGAGAATTGTATGGGTATGGTTGTGATTGTGCCGCCGCTCGGTTTTTCACCTGCGTCAATCGAGATGAATCCATCCAGGCGCAGTGTTGCCAGACCAATGCCGCTTTTTTCTTTAAACGGACGTCCCATTCCATTCCAGTGTGGCCGGTTGCTGCCGTGATAGTAGATGTGGATTTGATCTTTTACGACTGATGGCGCGCCGACCATGATTTCTTCCGATTCGTAACTGTTTGGTTCTCCCAGCGGGATGAAGATCTCGCGGTTTCCCGCCCGATTCCAATGTGCATTGTCCCGACTCGTGGCCAATTGTACCTGAAGTTTTCCCGTTCGCCAATCAAAAAGGCTGGGCATCATAATATAGGCATAATCCGCTTGCGGGTACTTAAATGCAGCGGATGTGTATATGTCTGTGTCTTCGGGGTCGCGCTCATCTGGTTTCAGGACGATTGTCGGTGTGGTCCAGTGGATGAAGTCTTCGGATTCGATGCGTCCCAATGCGCGGTGCCGCTTTCGCGGTCTCTGGTTTATGCGTACGTACGCGACGTATTTGTCGTTGTCCTGGACCGCGACGTTGAATGTGTCAAAGACGCCGGGTAAGACGGTTTTGGGGTGTTTTGTCCAGTGGATGCCGTCTGGGGAGAATGCGACTTTTAGTCCGCCACCTTCTTCGATGGTTTTGTAGAGCATTTTGTATTTTTTGTTCTTTTTATCGTGTGTTTTTAAGACGCATACGCCGCCACTACCGCCGGGTCCGGGATCCAGTAGCAAATTGTTTTTTGCGGATCCTTCATAGGGCAGGATGTTGAGGGCGGGTTTTGTCCATTTGAGCCCGTCTTCAGAGGTGGCATAAGCCATGAGTACCGCGCTGTCTTTGCCGTATTTGCAGGTTCGGTTTGTGTACCACATTTTGTAGATTTGGTCTTCTTTATCCCACAGGACGGAGCCGTAGAGTTGTACCTGCAATTCCCAGGGCGTGTCGGGTACGAGCAGCGGGTTTTGCGGATGTTTGACCGGCTGGTGCATGACATAGCGAATCCCTTCGGCGCGTTCTACCAGAAATCCGTCGTCCAGAAAGAGCTGCTTCTGATCGCCCACATCGATGTGACGCGCCACATGCCGGGGCCAGCTTGCGTAATTTATGTCTGATGCCATGAGATTGTCTCCTCAGATATACCGAAATCCGCTGATGTTGTTGAGAGGTAGTATAATTAACTACGTGGATTTATGCGACGAAATTTGTTTCGGATGCGGTAGTTTTACAGACCTATCGCACGGAACGCAATATAGACTCTTGAAAGATGTACAGAGAATCGCTATGTTTATATAGTGTTTGGCAAATTGATGTGCGAAATACAGGATAAAGGATTGTAGTATGAGCAAGACTGCTGATGACTCCGAGAAGGTTCGCTGGTGGCCTTTTTGGTTGATACTTTCATTTGTCGTAATTTTTTGGTTCCTATTCCTTATTGAATTGTTTCCTTGGTGGGTTACTGATCATAGAGGGCAATTTGGTGACTCGTTTGGGGTCATCAATGCACTGTTCTCTGGGTTGGCTTTTGCGGGTGTCATTTGTGCAATACTACTTCAAAAGAAGGAACTTGAGCTTCAACGGAAGGAGTTAAAGGACACACGTACCGAAATCAGGGGGCAAAAGGAAACACTTCAGAAGCAGAATTTTGAGAGTTCCTTTTTTCAACTTCTTGGTCTGTATAATGATATTGTTGGTTCATTGATTATGTCAAAGGGGAAGGTTTTTAATTCCAAAGGGTTCCCGGTAGGTCAGAGTTTGGGAGAGTATCGTGGACGTGAATGTTTTGAGAATTTACTCACAAGATTTAAGAATTTCTATGATCAAGATAAGGAAGATGAAAAAAATAAGGAAATATCTCAGGATATAGAGGATGATGACGACTCTTACTTATTTGCATATATAGACAAGACATGCGAAAATTTTTTTACTAATTATCAATCGCATATTAGTCATTATTTTCGACACCTGTATCATGTTGTCAAATTTGTTGATCACAGCGATCAAGAAGTTAAAGCAAAAAAGTTCTATACCGATCTCATACGCGCACAACTGTCAAGTGAAGAAATGGGTCTTCTCTTTTACTATGGTCTGAGTGACCAAGGAGCCAAATTCAAGGATTTGGTTGAGAAATATGCCCTTTTTGAGGACATGCCTTCAAAAGTGCTTATAGATGAAGAACACCGGAAGCTCTACGCCCCGAGTGCTTATGGCGAAATGGTGTATGAATGCGAGTGAGCGGTGTACAACTGCGGTAGCAGTTCATTTGATTGAAATGATACTCAAAGGTCTCTATGAAAGTCTTTTGGACAGACTATCTAAAATACAAAGCCTCTTTACGCAGATTTGATCTGTTCGTAATTGAAAATATAGTCAGACATTCTTCTGAGCGATATTCCGATGTGGTCACTGGCCGCCGTGTTGCTGTTGGGCGTTGCGATAACAAGTTGGTCTTGATTCCTTATGAATCGGAAGGTGACGTTATAACACCCGTGACTATCCATGTCACCACACGGCAGCAAATCAATGTTCGAATTAAAACAGGGAGATTCATCTATGGGTAATACAAAGATGAGGTACTTTGAGCAAGAAGACATCTTATACCTGGCGATTTCTGATGATCCAGAAAATGGCAGCATTGAACTCAGTCCCAATATCACAGCAGAATACAACGATAAAGGTGAACTCATTGGCATTGAAATTCTCAAGGCCAGTGACTTTATTCGAGATTCGGTTGCAGAGTCTGTACAGGGAAAAATGCTTCACTTGCTCAAGTGAGAATCTGAAAGAGCACACGTAGAAAACAGATAATCATCACGACCTCAAAGGTCAGAAAATTATGGCTACTATGAGTAATTACACCCTGCGACTGCTCGCCTCGCTTAAAGCCGAGGCGGAAAAAGTGGCAGAGGAAGAGGGCACAACGCTCAACCAGTTTATTAACGTGGCTGTGGCGGAGAAGTTGGCTGCTTTGCGGACGGCCCGCTATTTTCAAGAACGCGCCACACGTGCTGATTTGGAGGCTTTTGATCATTTTCTGGGGACGGCGGGCGATGAGTCACCAGGCTGTGGGGATGAGATACTGCCAGCAGAAAATTGATGTTCGAGTGCAGAATCTGTACAAGAAAAGACTTCTCAACTATGGAGAGAACAGATGAATTATCAGATAACAGCTCTTATTGAACGCGAGGGCGATGGCTACGTATCTCGGTGTCCTGAATTAGATGTGTGCAGCCAGGGAGATAGTATTGAAGAGGCACGAGCTAATTTGCAAGAGGCTGTGGAGTTGTTTTTGGAATGTGCTTCGCCTGAAGAAATAGAGGAGGTCTATCACGCTGCCCGAGTTTGAGAATGCAAAGGGATTTTACACACGGAACGGGGCAATCAGTCCACAAGATCGGGACACTGATTGTCCTATTATTTTTTGACTATTATATTGCAATCTCGACGAAAAATTGTTATTATTGCAATATGATTCACAAATTTTCCATATCTAATTTCCATTCGGTCCGCGAAGAAGTGGTTCTTGACCTGCGTATTCCGGGCACTGCCCCCGACCTGCCGCGGTTCCGAAGGAGCACAGCAAAGCCGGATATTCGGCTTCCTTCCGTCGTCGTGCTTATAGGTCCCAACGGATCGGGCAAGACAACGTTGCTCAGTGCGCTGGTCGCTACAGCCTTCACTGCCACATTCTCATCATCCACTGAGGAGATCAGACCGATCATGGGCTTTTTACCCTTTTGGGCTAAGGAAACCAGAAATGAACCGACGCGGTTTTGCCTGGAGTTCGAAGCAGATTGGCTGGGAGAAGCCCATCAGTTGTTCCGATACGAGTTGGCAGTGGTACGCAGTGGTAATGATTCTTTCTTCTCTTACGAAGCCCTGTCCCACTTTCCAAAGGGTCGCCCCCGACGCCTTTTCGAGCGCGGTGCCCCGGGAGAACCTATATATGTTTCTCACGAATTTGGCCTTAAGCCCAAAGATGATCGTCTCCAGGCAGTTCGAGCAGACACATCGGTGATCGCCACGCTCAATCTGCTCAATATATCTCTGGCGATGCGTATTGTGAAATGGATGAAAGAATTTCTTTTGTCATCCAATATCATGATTCGCGAGAGATGGGCACCTCCAACCCAAACGGTGATGGATCTATTCGAGGACAACTCCGATATGGAATCCTGGGTTAGAAATCATATCCGATCCAGTGATTTGGGAATTCAAGATATAACTATTTCTGAACAATCTGGAAAAAAGGAAGTGTTCTTTAACCATCACGGGCTTGACATGCCGATCCCCCTGAGTTTTGAATCCAGTGGAACGAAACGCCTGTTCCATCTGCTGCCTCAGATCGGTATAGCGCTCAGCAACGGCGTTCCTGCTGTCCTCGACGAGATAGACGCCGATCTTCATGTGGATATCGCCAGCGAAATTCTTAGCTGGTTCCGTTCCCAGGAGACTAATCCTTCAGGCGCACAGCTTTTTGTCTCCTCTCACAATGTCGGTCTGCTCGACAATCTGGAAAAGGAGGAGATTTTTATTGTCGAGAAGGACAGTAGTGGCGCGACCCGTGTGCATGGAGCACAAGATGTGCAGGGTCTTCGCCGAGATACGCGTCTCTATCCCAAATACCGGGCGGGGGTGCTCGGTGGTATTCCAAAGATTGGTTAAAAAGTGAACTGAAAAGACTTCTCAAAATCCTCGGTCTTTGATTTTTGTCGAAAAGTACAAAGGACATGCACTCGATATGAATGCGTGTCCTTTGTGTTTATAACTGATGTTACGCAGTCCTTCAGATAAGCCATCACGAAACACACCCTCACAAAACGCCATCAATCAAAGCCATATGCACAGCGCGTTTTTCCGTCAACCGCCGTCCTTTTTGTTTGCATCCAACTTTGAAGGCCACTACATGGCGTGCAGGCACCTGAGTAGTTTGCGCTGTGCAAGCCCCTCGGCGTTTGAGAGCGGCATTTTTTGCCTACTTTTTGTTGCTGGAGACAAAAAGTCGGTCGCCGAAGGCAGAACAAAGATAAAAAAGGTGGAATTATCACCAATACTTTCGACAAGCAACACAGTATTATTCCCATTTAAAATTACCGATCCACCACACACCGAAATCCAAGGGTATTGGTCTGGAGATTGGATGTTCGAGCGTCGCGCGCTGTTGTGCGCACCAGGAAGGCCGTGCTGAACCAGGATCCGCCGCGGACAACGCGTTCGAGGTGCAAGAAATGGGTTTTGATTTCGTAGTTGACGGGGTTATCGCGTGGGCTGCGTTGATAGTACGCGCTGTCGTATTCGTCTTGTGTCCATTCCCAAACGTTGCCGGCCATGTCCGATACGCCATAAGGGCTGCGCCCGTCTCTATTGCCTTCACGATAATATGCAACAGGTGCTGTGCCGTTGTCAAAGGGGTCGCCGCTGTTGAGGTAGTTGGCGCGGTTGGGATCCGGGGCAGCGCCCCAGGGATAGATACGCCCATCGGTTCCGCGTGCTGCTTTTTCCCATTCGGCTTCGGTGGGCAGGCGTCCGCCGAGCCATGCGCAGTATTCGCCGGCTTGAAACCAATTGATGTTGACAACAGGATGTTCGGGCGGGTCGAAGTTGGGCAGTTGACGTTCTGCGATGGCGTAGGGGTTCCATTGGGCATTGGAGATTTCTGTATGGTCTATGTAATAGGCTTTGAGGTGGACGGTGTGTTCAGGTCCTTCGTTGCGTATGCCGTTGTTGGCACCCATTTCGAACGGTCCTTCGGGTATTAAGATGAGGGTGTGTGTCGTGCCCACATGGGTTGTGATCTGGATACCGGTTTGCGTCTGCGATACAACGGGCGGTGGCGACTCTGGTTCTTCCGGCGGGGCAGTGGGTTTGTCTTTGCATCCGGGTAGGACGGTAGAGAGGATGATGAGATAGAGGGTTGTGCGGGTAATAGTCTTCATAGTGAATCAGGTAGAGAATGTATGGGAGAGTGGGAAATATCACTCAATATAATGTATCGGTATTAAAAGAGAAACCATCTGCTATTAAGGTGTGTCTAATGGGTTAAGGTGACGCTTATGAAATCGAAATTACAGACTATCACTAAATTGACAGAGCGACGGCTTCCGACCAACCGACCACCGACGCATCCGGGCGAAATGTTGTTGGAAGAATTTCTCAAGCCCCTGGGAATCAGTCAATCGGCCTTTGCAGTGAGATTAGGCGTCTCATTCCCGCGTTTGAATGAAGTTATAAACGGCAAGCGATGTGTCACACCAGATATCGCATTGCGTCTGGCACAGGTGCTGGGCATGTCCGCAGATTTCTGGCTTGACTTGCAATCGGATTGGGATTTGTGGCATGCGATGCGCACTGAACAAGCAGAGAAAATCGCACAACTTGAGCCATTGCCCGATTGATCTATTCTGACTAAAAAGGTCTGTGACACTCGTCACAGGCCTTTTGCTTTTTACGGGTGGCTCGGTTAGTCAGCAGGGTGCTGTATTACGTGCTGAAAGAGAAACTATATGCGATCCAGATGTGTCCAATTGATGATAGTTTTTTAAGATGCTCTATTTGTAACGGAGGCGGGTTGTTGTGTTTAGAAATTATCTGGTTATCGCACTGAGAAATCTCAATCGGCAAAAATCCTTTAGTGCAATTAATATTCTGGGGCTTGCCATTGGTCTGGGTACGTGCTTTTTGATCGTGCTCTATATTCAGGACGAGTTGAGTTTTGACAGTTGGCATGCAAAAGGAGATCGGATCTATCGCGTGATCCGAGAGACCCGATCTGGAGGGCAATCAGATTATTTGCCATTAACGTCGGGTGCGCTGGCGCGGGCACTTGAGCGGGATTTTCCCGAAGTAGAGAAAGCCGTGCGCGTGATAACGTGGAGTTCCGTAGATGTGCGTTTGGATGAAAAAAAGTTCGAGATGGGTGTCTGTGTTGCGGATCCCGAGTTGTTTGAAATTTTCGATTTTCCCTTTGTGCGCGGCAATCTCGAAACTGCATTTCCCAATCCCAATGCGATCGCGATAACAGAATCAGCAGCAAAACGGTTGTTTGGAGACGAAGATCCGATTGGCAAGACCATCACCGCTGAGAGCAATCACCACGGAGGCGAGCGCACCATCACAGCGGTATTAAAAGATATGCCTCGCAATTCTACACTCGGCTTCGGTGAAATCGATTATCTCTCAACAGGCGGATTTACGTCCCCAGGCGCGAAATACGCCTGGGAAGATTGGATACCAACCGATGGTTGGCGTCCCGTCAATACGTATTTTTTGCTGCGAGAAGGGGCGGATCCAAAGGCGCTGTCCGCAAAATTTCCCGAATTGATTGATCGCTATATGGGGGCAGAGATCGCACGCACAAATGCGTATCATCTCCAGCCTCTCAATCGCATTTATCTCTATTCGAGGCAGGACTACAACCTGGATTGGTACGGCGATATTGACCGCGTTTATCAATTTGGGGCTATTGCAGTTCTGGTGCTTGCGATTGGATGTATTAATTTCACAAATTTGACGACGGCGCAATCGGCTCGCAGGGCGCACGAGGTGGGTTTGCGAAAGGTATCGGGTGCGTATCGTTCACAACTGATGGGGCAGTTTTTGGGCGAGTCTGTTCTCACGGCAATGGTCGCGCTTGTGCTCGCGCTTAGTGCCGTCGAACTTGTGCTTCCCGAGTTTAATGCCTTTTTCTATAAGCAGATTGAGTTGAATTTGTCGAGTGATCCTTTGCTCGCCATTTCTTTGATTGGTATTGCCGTATTTGTCGGGCTGTTGGCTGGTGTTTATCCCGCATTTTTTCTTTCGGCGTATGAACCCACAGAGACGCTAAAGGGGGCTTTTCGCGCGGGTTCTCGGGGGCAGTGGATCCGGAAGGGGCTGGTGGTGGTGCAATTTGCGATTTCAATTATCCTGCTCGCGAGTACGGGAGTGATCTATCGGCAACTCGATTATATGAGAAACAAGAATCTGGGTTTTAATGTGGAGCAGATGGTGCTCATACCTATATTTGTTCTCGATCAGGAGACAAAATCGGATCCGGGGCAAAAGCTCGCCGCCCGTTATGCGACGGTGAAAGAGGCTTTTCGCGCCCATCCGAATGTGCTTGAGGTGACGGCGTATCGCTGGTGGATTGGATGGGGCGGGGGTATTACCCGAACCATTCGGGCAGAGGGACACGAGGGCACGGACTGGCGCATGCCCCTTCTGGAGGTCGATGAAGATTATCTCGATGTGTTTCAAATCGAACTGGTAGAGGGACGTAAATTTGATCCGATTGCATTTCCGACAGATACGTCAAGAGCGTTTATTATCAATGAAACAGCGGTTGCGCGGCTCGGTTGGGATGATCCTATTGGCAAGTCTTTTGAGTGGGTTGATCGGGTGAGAAATCGGAAGGGGACGGTGATTGGCGTTGTGAAGGACTTTCACTATAGTCCGTTGCACGAAAAAATTGGGCCCATTGCACTGACGCTTCGGCATCAGCAATTTTATAATCTGGGCGCGCGCGTCAAAGCCGAGGGTATGGAAGAGACGCTCGCTTTTTTTGAAGAGACCTGGAAGCGTTTCGCTCCCGCAGATCAGCCTTTTGATTATCTGATGTGGGATCAGCAGTTTGAATATATGTACTCTGCAGAACAACGAGCGCAGGCGCTGACGTTGTTCTCTTCGGGGATGGCGATTTTGCTCGCGTGTATGGGGCTTTTTGGTCTTGCGGCATTTACAGTTGAGCAGCGCGTGAAAGAGATTGGGGTGCGCAAGGTGTTGGGTGCGAGCGTGTCCAATATTGTGATTTTGGTTTCCAGAACATTTGCAATTATGGTTTTGATTGCGAATTTGTTTGCATGGCCGGTTGTGTATTTTGCGATGGACAGTTGGCTGGCTGGCTTTGCCTATCGCACGGATCTTTCGTGGTGGATATTCGTTTTGAGTGGGGCGGTTGCCCTGGCGATTGCGTTGTTTACTGTGAGTTTCCACGCCCTTCGCGCGGCGGTATCGAATCCGGTGGAAGCACTGCGGCATGAATAGATAGTGAAAATAAAAAAGGTCTGTGACAAGTGTCACAGACCTTTTGCTTTTTGCGGGTGGTCGTTTACTCAGCGGGTTGCTGTATGACGCGCAAATAGGGTTTTACAGCGGTGTATCCGGGGAATCGCTCGTCGGCTTCTTCGTCTGTAACTGTAGGCGAAATAATCACGTCTTCGCCGGGTCGCCAGTTCACTGGCGTGGCCAAACTGTGCCTGGCTGTCAATTGCAGGGAATCGACTACGCGCAGTATTTCGTCGAAGTTGCGGCCCGTAGATGCGGGGTAGGTGAGCATCAGTTTGATTGTTTTGTCGGGTCCAATTACAAATACCGATCGCACAGTTAGCGTGTTATCTGCATTGGGATGGATCATTTCGTAGAGGTCGGCTACCTGGCGGTCAGGGTCGGCGATCATCGGATAATTTACGGTTGCATTTTGCGTTTCGTTGATGTCGCTAATCCAGCCTTCATGGGATTCGAGGGGATCAACGCTGATGGCTAAAACTTTGACGCCGCGCTTGTCAAATTCGTCTTTGATATTCGCCATGGCGCCCAATTCGGTGGTGCATACCGGCGTAAAGTCGGCGGGATGGGAGAACAGAATGCCCCAGCCATCGCCCAACCATTCGTGAAAATTGATGGTGCCTTCCGTGGTTTCTGCCGTAAAGTCGGGGGCAACATCGCCTAACTGCAATGACATAGTGTAATCCTTTCTATTGGATTGTGGAGGAGATAGAGGCTTCAAAATCCAACTGCGTGGCGATAATATAAGACAAAACGATACTCCGTCAAGTTGTCAAGTCCATCGCGTTGTTGCATGAGGTGGGGCTTTGAAATATATTCGATGAAACGCAGATTGGTTTGATGATCTCAAGGGAGGAATTGTGTCCACGATTCATTTTGACAAACTTTCGATGTACGACCGCGTTGGCGAACCCGTTTCACTCGGTATTCCATTTGCCCAGGGGCGACTCACCGACTCTGGGCAATTTGGTATTTGTAATGATGGAAGAGATATAGCGGTTCAGGCCGATGTTACAGCGCGCTGGGACGATGGGTCGATCAAGTGGCTTATGGCGCATTTTCTGGCTGATCTTCCCGGCAACCTCGCACATGATCTCACTTTTGCCACTGATGGTAGTATTGCTTCGCCTGATCCCGATGAGAGGACTACGGTGACGCAAGGGGGAGGTTTCTATACTATTGATACGGGTGTTCTTTCTGTTGATGTTGGGCTTGGGACAGATCTTTTTAAGGCGATTCGCGTAAATGATATTGAATGGTTTGGTGCAAATGCTTCTTTTGGTATAGCTGGTGCAGAAGGTGGATCGTATTTCGCCAATATCGATACCATTACTGTTCTGGAGTCAGGTCCCGTGCGGAGTCTGGTTGAGTGTGCGGGTGAGCACGTTGGCGATGTGGGGACATTGTTCGATATGCGCGTTCTCATTGAGGCATGGGCGGGAAAACCTTTTCTTCGCCTGGATTATCAGTTTATCAATCGAGAGAAGGTGGCGAGTGTTGATGTGGCAGAGATTGCGCTGAAGTTCGCGGCATTGGGTGCGGGCGATGTGCGATGCGCTACTGGAGAGGGTTATTATCGCACCGATCTTACAGAGGGGGCAAATGCGCGTCTTCTGGATGCTGAGACGATTGTTTTTCAGTCTGTTGAACACGTGCTTGATACGTTTTACGGGGATTTCTGGGCAGACTGGTGCGATGCTGAAAAGGGCGTTTGTATTACGCCTTTTCAAGCGCATCAAAATTTTCCCAAGGGGATTGCAGTTGGCGAAGGTGGCATTGATCTGGATATTTATCCCGCGAGTCAGGATCCCGTCAAGGTTTTGCAGGGTGTGGCCAAGACCCATCGCATGCAATTTTATTTTCACACTTCTGCTATGTCTCTGGACGATGTTATTGTACAATCGCTCCAATTTCAATATCCGGATATCGGTATTTTGCCCGAGTCGTGGTATCGCGAAGCCAATGTTTGGGAGAATCTCTTTCCCACGAATAAAAATTGGGATATTGAAGCCAGTATTATCAATATGGCCGATGGGCGCAATCAGGGGCTTGGGATGATGCACTGGGGCGATGGTCCCGATCACGGGTACACGCAGCAGGGGCGCGGCAAAGGGGAGTTGGTGTGGACCAATAATGAATACGATTTTCCACATGCGATGTTTTTGCTCTATGCGAAGACGGGTGAGCGCCGGTTTAGAGATGCCGCGTGTGTGGCTGCACAACACTGGATTGATGTGGATTTTTGCCATTACAGCGACGATCCACTCAAGATGGGTGGACAACCCATTCACACGGCGGGTCATGTGACGGGTAGTGTAACGCCTTCGCACGAGTGGACCGAGGGGTTGCTGGATTATTATCACATGACCGGTAAACGGGAGGCTCGCGAAAAGGCCATTTCCATTGCGGATAATATGATCCGCCATCTCGAGTCGCCCAAATTTTCTCGCGCTGGGGGTCAGCAAGCCCGCGAGACTGGCTGGGCGATGCGCGGTCTGATTGCTGTGTACATTGAGACGAAAGAAGAAAAATATCTCGATGCGTGTCGCAGAATTGCCGAGCAATTTATTGCGTGGAAAGAAAAATGGGGGGCTTTTCTCGCGCCTTATACCGCGCATACGCTGGTGCGCGTTCCTTTTATGATTTCCATAGCGATCAATGCGTTGCATCGGTATTATACCGCGACGGGAGACGGCCGCATTCCACCACTTATTGTGGCGGAGATGGGCGATTTGCTCGATCACTGTGTGATGCCCGATGGTCGCTTTTTTTACAAGGAATTGCCGAGCCTTCAGCGGCGCGCGGGCGGTCCTCGAGAAATGGAAGCGCTGTGTCATGCTTATGAGCACTCGGGCGATAAACGCTTTTTGGAACAGGCCGAGCGGATGATGAAATCCATGCGTCCAGGTGGTAGTCGCAGTGGCAAGCGCATTGTCAAGGATCTCGTTGGGGATACTGTGCTTTTTGATGGTTCGGGTCCCAAATCGTTTGCTTCTTTTTATGTGCCGTTTATGTCGTCGTACAAGATTTTGTCGGATGAGGATTGCCTGACTTGATTTGAGACTGGCAAATGGTTACTTTTCAAGAGTTGTGTTTGGCTCGAGATTTTTTGGGAGGATGAATGGAATACCGCCAATTGGGACGCTGTGGGCTTAAGGTTTCTGAGATCTGCCTGGGTACGATGACGTTTGGCAATGGCGCGGACAGGGCTGAATCCAGACGGCTGGTCGATCTGGCTGTGGATCGCGGTGTCAATTTTTTTGATACGGCCAATTCTTATGCCAGCGGTTTGTCGGAGGACTATCTGGGCAGGGCACTCAAGGGCCGACGAAGAGATGCTGTTGTTGCGACCAAGTTCTACAATCCCGTGGGGTCAGGTCCCAATGATTCGGGGATGTCGCGTTTTCATATTATGCAGGCGATTGAAGATAGTTTGCAGCGCCTTGGGATGGATTATGTCGATATTTACTATATTCACCATGTTGATCAGCAGACGCCTGTAGAAGAAATGCTTCGCGCCCTGGACGATCTGGTGCATCAGGGCAAGGTGCGATATATTGCCTGTAGTAACTATCAGGCATGGCGTTTGATGGATGCGCTGTGGATTAGCGATCACAATGGTCTGCCGCGCTTTGTGTGCTACCAGCCGCAATACAGCCTTGTTGTGCGGGATATTGAGCAAGAACTCATTCCCGTTTGTCAGGGGAAAGGTCTGGGGGTGGTTGTGTGGAGTCCACTGGCGGGTGGGTTTCTGTCTGGGAAATACAAACCCAGCGAGCGCATCCATGCGGGGTCGCGTTCTGAAGAGGGATGGGGTTATCCCCAAAAGTATTTTGCGGACAGTGCCGACGAGACGTTGGCAGAGTTGTTTAAGGTGGCTGATGAACTCGGGCGCAGTCCTGCACAGGTTGCTTTGCGCTGGGTGCTCGAACAACCCGCTATTACGTCTGCTATTGTTGGTGCGCGCACCCTTGCACATCTCGAAGATAATATTCAATCCGCAGATTTTCGGCTCGAAGGCGAGTGTCTCGAGTGTCTCAACAGCGTCTCGCATTTGCCCGATCGGTATCCAGAGTCTATGGAGAAAGATCGGGATGTGCAGCGGCTCGAGGCTGTGCAGATGCCGGGTTAATATTTAGATAGGTGATAAAAATTCTATGGCTTTTGATGAGATAGACGAAACGGGTCTCCAGCAAGTGAATGATTCCATGAAGATGCTCATGGGGGAGTTGAATAATTTTCAGGATATTGCCCGCTACGTCACACCATTGCCTGGGGAAATACCCGCGCTCGATGGGGTTGATATTTACGGCGAGACTATTCCGCTCAACGGTATTGTGGGTGGCGATCATATTGTTTATGTCGATTTTAAGAAGCGCTATGATCTCGATGCACGTATAGAAAAAGCTCGTGACCGCGGGCAGGATTATGTTGTCAAAAAGCTGGAGGAATGTCGCTTTAAGGCCGGTGTGGCAGTAGCCGATGTTTCGGGGCACCAGATCACGGACGCGCTTCTCGCCGCGATGCTCCATCAGGCTTTTCTGATGGGTGCGATTTACGAGATGGATTATTACGGCAATATTACGGCCAAGTTGTTTGAAAATCTCAATACGCGATTTTACAATTCGTCGAGTCTCAGTAAATTTATTACGATGATTTACGGGGAGATATCTCAGGAAGGGCATTTCCAGTTTCTGTCGGCAGGACATCCCATGCCGCTGGTGTATTCGCGCAAGTACAAAGGTATTGTCGATGTGTCCGAAGATAGAATGATTGCCTCTCCGCCCATTGGTACGCTTCCTTCGGGACGCGATATCGATCGCAATATCAATGAGAGTGTGCTCGGTTTTAAGGAAGAATACCAACTTAACGAATGGGATTTGATGGGCACGGGCGATATTCTTATTCTTTTTACCGATGGTCTGGTTGAACACCACCGAAATGGCGAGTTTTACGCGCCGCATTATCTGGAACAAAAACTTCACGAGATCAAAGATCTGACTGCCAAAGAAATTTTCTACGCGATTAAAGAGGACCTCATCGCGTTTAATACACCCGATGACGATATCAGTTATGTTGTTATCAAGCGGCATTAGATCACAGGTTGCGGTCCAACATACTTCGCTCTGGGCCTGATCAACATCCCTCCTTTCACACTATCCTTCTTCTACTTCATCCAATGCACCTACTTTTCTCAAGCTCGGGGAAGCTATTGCTGTTATGCCTGTGACCAAAAGCGTTCCGATGCCGCCGCTTACGACTGAGAATACAGGTCCATACAATTCCGCCACACCTCCAGATTCGAGGCCACCCAGTTCATTTGACGCGCTCACAAATACTCCGTTTACAGCCGATACCCTGCCGCGCATTGCATCGGGGGTGATTAACTGTACGAGTGTGTGACGAATGACCATGCTTACGTTGTCAAATGCCCCGGTTAATACGAGCATCGCAAATGACAACCAGAAGTTTTCCGATATTCCGAAGACTATGGTTGCCACGCCAAATCCAGCTACGGTGAGGAGCAGATTTCTGCCGGCTTTTTTCATCGGGGGCAGGTGTGCCAGTGTCAGTGCCATTATCAGGGCACCCACCGCAGGTGCTGATCGCAATATTCCGAATCCCTCTGAGCCTACCTTCAATATATCCTGCGCGTAAATCGGCAATAGATACACGGCTCCGCCCAGGAGTACGGCAAACATGTCCAGTGCCATGAGCGACAATAGTAATTGATTTTTCTTCAGAAACACCAGTCCGCCCATCAGATTTTGTAGTGGTGAAATTCGCGCTGCATTTTTATCGCGTTCTACGGGCGGTACGCGCAATCGGGACAATATCAACAAGAACCATCCCGTACATCCGGCACTTGCAAGGTACGCTGCAGGTACGTAAACTGCTGCGATAAGGCCTCCGATCATGGGTCCCACTACCCACGCCATTTGCATCAAGCTCATGCTCCATGCCACGGCATTGGGAAATATCCCGCGGGGTACCAATTGGGGTACAATTGCCCGCCGTGCTGGGGCGCCGAGTACGGTTATTGCGGCATCGACGACGAGTATGGCGTACATCAGGGCAATTGGTCCCTGTTTCCACGATACTGCGGCAAGGCCCAGAGAGGTTAATGTTGTGCCCGTTAAGCTCAACATCATGACTGTGCGTCGGTTAAAGCGGTCGGCGAGATATCCCGCGGGGAGTGCGAGGATCATTGTGGGTAATGCGATTGCCAGACCCACCAGGCCGAGCGCGAGTGCCTGCCCGGTGCGCGCGTACATTTCCCATCCTATGGCGGCGCTCTGAATTTGCGTGCCGACTAATGCGGCAAACCAGCCCAGTGCGTATAACCGAAATTCCCTGATGTGAAATGCTTCATAGGGATTGTGTTTTGTCAATATGCTTCCTGTTCGCAAGAATTATGTCAAATTTGGACATGATTATAGCTATCTTACGCCCGATGTCAATACATCGCTAAAATCTATGTGTTTGCCCTTGACATTTCCCAAAATTAAACTATACATATGTGCAGTATTTTTGTTTATGAAATTGTGTTAAACAGTTTCGGGAGGAATTCATGCGACGTACTTTTCAATTTGATCAGAATACTCCGCCTCTTTGCCGCCTGGGTCTGGCTACGAGGGGCAATACGCATTTGTCCCCTGCCGATGTCCGTTATGCAGTTGAGCGCGGTGTCAATTATCTCAATTGGTGCGGTCGTCCCGATGGTTTGAGTAGCGCTGTTGCGGGTATGGGGGTGGAGCGGGAGGAGATTGTACTGGCATGGCAGCTTAAGTCCCGTACTGCTTCAGGTGCGGAACGGGAGCTTGAAGATGCGTTGTGTGAGCTGAATACCGATTATATAGATGTTGTGACTTTTTACTATGTGGAGAGCGAGGGCGAATGGTGCGATATCGCGTCTGAAGGGGGCGCTTATGAAGCTATGGCTCGCGCCCGCGAGCAGGGTAAGGTGCGCTTTCTCGGGCTTACCAGCCACCAGCGCAATATGGCCGCGCGCATTGCTATGGGTGAACTCAGAGCACCTGAACAGGTTGAGTCCCGCCCTCTGGATATGCTTATGCTCCGGTACAATGCCGCCCACCGGGGGGCAGAAGAGGATGTGTTCCCGTTGACCGATCCGATCAGTATTCCGGTGGTTGTTTATACCTGTCTGCGCTGGGGTGCTTTGATGAAGCCCACTCCGGACGATCCACCCGATTTTATACCGCCACCTGCAAGAGAGTGGTACCGTTTTGCACTGGCCTATCCCTCTGTCGCCATTGCGATTGCAGCGCCCAACGACCGGGCGGAGCTTGAGCACGATTTTTCACTGTTGGATGATTGGCGGGCACCTGCGCCAGAAGAGAATGAGATGCTTATGGCACACGGAGACCGCGTCTATCAACACGCTGGTCGTTTTCCCTGAGTTTCCATGTTCTACAATTTTCTGACAGTTGCGATTCGCAACGCGATGCGTCACAAGTTCTATGCGATTATCAGTCTGAGTAGTCTTGCCATTGGATTGACGTGTGCTGTGCTCATTATGCTTTCTATCCGCTACGAGATGAGCTATGACGCCTTTCGCCCCCATGCCGACCGGGTTTATCGGATTATGAAGAGGGATATAGATGCGCGGGGGCAAGTCGAATGGCGCGGCGCACTTCCCTCAGAGATTGCCGTGCATTTGCGCGATGAATATCCCGAGGTCGAGGCCGTTGTTCAGTTCCGCCGTATCACGTCCTGGTTCCGCGCGGAGGACCGGTTATTTCAACAGCGCCTGTGTCCGGTTGATGGAGATGCTGTGGATTTCTTTGGTCTGGATATTATTCGAGGGGATGCTACTGCGCTCAAACGCCGAGATGCGTCCATTGTTTTAACGCAGAGCGTCGCCCAAAAGCTCTATGGTCATAAAGACCCCATTGGTCGCACCGTTGAGGTGCAGCGCGAGACCTATCAGCAGGTGTTTACGGTTGTTGCTGTGATGAAGGATCGTCCCACCAATACGCGCCTGGAGTTTGATAGTGTGACGTTTTTTGCGTCTGATAACTGGGCTATACGCACTGCGCCGATTTACGTGCGTTTGCGTCCCGATGCCGATGTTGCGGCTCTCGAGCATGCGCTTGTCGCTCGCTTTCCGTCTGAGTCTCAAGAGGCGACTTACCATCTCCAGGCTTTGCCGCGCGTCCATCTGTATTCCAGGATTGATCTGGAGGGTTTTACAGGTGATTCGGGGATGCCGTATCGGGATGTCCGCGATCTCTATCCCCTGTCTGTTCTGGGCGTGGGTATTTTGCTCATCGCCTGTATCAATTTTATGAATCTGGCTACTGCGCGATCAGCTATACGCGCCCGCGAAATTGGTCTGCGCAAGGTTGTGGGGGCGCGCAGGCAGCATATTATGGGGCAGTTTTTGTGCGAGTCTGTGTTGTTTACCGGGGTTGCTCTGCCCGTATCTTTTGGATTGACGGTGTTGCTGCTGCCCCAATTTTCAGGTCTGATGGGTCAACCGCTTGTCTTTAATATTTTTGATCATGTTTGGTGGATTGTGTGCATTGCGCTGGTTACCGCTCTGGTTTCGGGAAGTTATCCCGCTTTTTATCTTTCGGCGCAGCAGCCCGTCGATGCGCTGAAGGGGCTGCGCAACAGGCTTCCAGGAGATCTCTGGCTACGGAAAGGTCTCGTAGTGGTGCAATTTGCCGTGTCTGCTATTCTCATTGCATCTACGCTCGTGGTCTATCAGCAAATGGATCTGGTGCAGAGTAAATATTTGGGTTTTGATCGCGATGAGATTGTTGTGGTGAAAATTTTTGGTCCCGATGCGGAGCAAATTCGCTTAAATGGTCAATATAACGCGGTCAAACAGCGATTTCTCCAGCATCCTAATATTGTCGCAGCGGGTACGAGTTTGGATCTGCCCGGACACAGTTGGCCGAGCCGACGTTTTGTGTCGGATGTTGAAATGCCTGACAGAGAAGTTGATGTGCGCGTTTTTCGGGCGAATGAAGATTTTCTCACGTGTTACAATATTTCAATACTCGCGGGTCGAAGTTTTTCGCAGGCTTATGCGGAGCAGGTGACAGAGAATTCGAGCGCGATGCAGGTGGTGATAAATGAGACTGCTGCAAAGCGATTCGGTTGGTCGAATCCCCTGGGGCATACGCTGATGATTGGGGAGAGACACGCGCAGGTTATTGGCGTGATGGGAGATTTTCACGTGCGTTCTCTCAGGGAGCCTCTGGGTCCTGTGGTTTTATCTGCGGCGGGTACGGACTTGAAATACTTGCATCTCAAGATTAAACCCGACCGTATTCGGGAGACGATGGCTTTTGTCGAAGAGACCTGGTCGCATTTTATCCCAACGCGGCCTTTTGAATACTTTTTTATTGACGATTATATCGATTCCAAATACCGACGAGAACAACGCCAGGGGCATATTTTTACGCGGTCTGCAATTGTCGCCATTGTACTGGCCTGTCTGGGTCTGGCGGGTTTGGCGGCTTTTGCCGCTGAACAACGTACCCGCGAAATTGGTATTCGCAAGGTGCTGGGTGCTTCGGCATCTCATCTCGTGGTTTTGATCAGCCGGGACTTTGCCAGGCTCGCTGTGTTCGCCAGCACGATTGCGTGTCCGGTTGGATATTTTTTGATGCGGAATTGGTTGCAGAATTTTGCCTATCGCGTAGATCTGGGTTTTTTTCCTTTTGTGGTTAGTGCTCTGGGTGTTGTTGCTGCAACAATCCTCGTGGTTGGATATCAAGTCTATAAAGCCGCGAGTGCAAATCCCGCAGAGGTATTGCGCCGAGAGTAAAGATAGAGAAAGGGGTCAACATGGATACAAATGGTACTTATCAGGTCGCCGACTTATGCGAAGCCGCAAGTGAGGGCGATGTCGCCAAAATTCGTCAGATTCTCGATGTGCAACCCGATCTGGTCAATGTGCATATGGCCGAAAACAATGAGCATCTCGCCATTCATTACGCAGTTATGAATCAGCACGCGGATGCGGTGCGCGTTCTTATGGAGGCGGGTGCAGATCACACGTCGGGTATTTATCCCCATCGCGATGCTACGGACGCGCTTACCATAGCAGATGAACGCGGTCTGGATGATATTGTTCAGATTTTGCGAGAGGAAGACGAGAAACGCAAACTCGCGGCTTGCGAGAATATTACCATTACGGAGGAGAATGATGCGCTTTTTGAGGCTATTCGAGAGGGGCGGATGATGGAGACTGTGGAAATTCTCTATAAGAATCCCGATTTGATCAACGCCTGCCATCGCAATGGCGGTAGTGTGATTCACACTGGTGCATCTCTTGGAAATTATGAGCTTGTTCAATATCTGCTCAAGCGCGGTGCGGATATCACCCATCTTACCCCCGAGGGTCAATCGCCTCTCGACGGCGCTGTTCACAATATCCGCGGTCGCAACAGGCCGCTCAACGAGGGGTGTTTGATTTGTGCGGGTATTCTGCTTCAGGCCGGATGCGAACAATCGCTTGAGTCTGCTGTCGCGCTTGGGGATCTTGGTTTTGTTCAAGAGTATAAGAGACAACATCCCGAACGCTTTCAGTCCAATGACAGCGAGCGAGACGGTCTTTTACAGATCGCTGTGCAAAATGACAATCTCGATATGGTGCGTATGCTGCTGGACCTGGGGCTCGATCCCGACGACAGATATCAACTGCATCACTATGAGACCAAACCCTATTCATGGGGCCAACCGCTGGCTCATGCGGCTGGGCACTCGCAGTATGAGATTGCCGAACTTCTGCTCGAGCGCGGCGCCGATCCCAATGCGAGTATTTACGCGAGTGGCAATCCCATAGCAGCTGCGTATAATAATCGCGACGATAAGATGAAGGGTTTGCTGTTTAGATACGGTGGGGTTTTGGATCATATCACTGCTGGGCTTGAAGGCGAGACGTCTGCCGCTGCTGTTGCGCTTCACAATGATTCTTCTCTTGCGGAGAGGCTTTTGTGGGCTGCGGGCTGTGGGGGTGATCCAAATATTGTGGGGATGTGTCTGCGTCAACTCGAGTGGGATCCCGATGACAGTCGCTGGTTTGGCTTGCTGGAGCAACCTGTGCGCCTGTGGCGCACTCACCCTCATCGCAAATTCCGGGATTTTGATCGCACGGTCTATCCCGAGATTTTTCGCATGATTCTCGATCACGGCGTTAGCCCCAATCTGGTCGGGCGTTTCGGGTATCGCCTTGCGCATCACATGGCGGCATGCGGTGTTGTGTGGGGAGAAGTGATTATGACCGAAGCCGAGCGCGTCGCCTTTGCGACAATTCTGCTCGACTATGGTGCGGATCTCGATGTGATTGATGAGCTTTTGCAATCTTCGCCGCTGGGCTGGGCTGCGCGATGGGGCAAATACGATCTCGCGCGTCTCTATCTCGAGCGCGGTGCCGATCCCACACTGGCGGGTGCTGATTGGGCAACGCCACTCGCCTGGGCAGAGAAAAAAGGGTATGGGGATATTGCCGATCTCATCAAACGGTATCTGTAAAAATGGATATCGTCGAAAAACGCCATCGGAAATGCTTTGCGGTGGCGTTTTCTTTTTGTACCATGCAGATCAGAGGATTAATTTAGCCATCCATGAGACAAAAAGGAGATAGAGCATGGTTCGCACGTTGATTGGCAGTCGGTATTCAGAGGATGTTGAGGCGTTGTTAGAAGGTGCGCCTTCTGAGGTTGAGGTGATTTTTTTGCCGGAGGGGGAAAAGCAGGCTGATTATTTATCGGGCGTGGAAGTGCTTTTTGGCCGGCTTGCCGAATCCGATTTTGATTACGCAGATGCGTTGAAATGGGTTCAGCAACCCCACGCAGGTGCCGAAGGGCATTTGTATGAAAAATTTAAGAATAGCGATATGGTTTTGACCAATGCGGGGGGATTGTTCGGTCCTCAGATTGCAGAACATGGGTTTGCACTTTTGCTGGCGTTGACGCGGCAGATTCACACGCAGTTGGAGTTTATGAAGCGCAAGCACTGGGAGCGCGTGCCGTGTTTGGAGTTGGCGGGTATGACGATGGGTATTATTGGTTTGGGCGGCATTGGACGGGCGATTGCAGACCGCGCGAAGGCGTTTGAGTTTCGGGTTATTGCGGTCGATCCGGAGGATATGGCGTGTCCCGATTCCGTGGATCGGTTGGAGAAGATGGATTATTTGCCCGAACTTATGTCGCAGTCCAATGTGGTTATGGTGTGTTGCCCCAGTACGGCTGAAACGCATAAGATGCTGTCGGGTGAGATGTTTGATCGGTTGATGGAGGGTAGTTTGCTCGTCAATGTGAGTCGGGGAAAGGTGGTGGATGAGGAGGCTATGGTCGCGGCGTTGCGGTCCGGCAAACTGGCGGGTATTGGGCTGGATGTGACTTATACGGAACCCTGTCCAGAAGATAGTCCGCTGTGGACCGAACCCAATGTGATTTTGACATCGCATAGCGCGGGGTCTTCACAACATATTCGGAGGCGCGCTATGGTGCGGTTTGTGGATAATTTGCACAGGTATGTGAGGGGTGAGGCGCTGCAGAATGTAGTGGATAAGGAGAAGGGGTATTAGGAATTAGGAATTAGGAGCAGGCGAGGTCAACTCATGTAAACTTGCACTTCACGGTCTAAACGATCCCCCAATAGATCTTCAGCCATGTCGAGTTCATAGTCTATCTGCAAACCCATCCAAAATTGTGGAGACATGTTGAAATATTTCGCCAGGCGCAAAGCGATGTCGGCTGTGATACCCTGCTTTCCCGATACAATCTCGTTAATTTGATACGGTGGAACGCCTATACCAAGGGCCAGACGATTCTGGCTCATATTCATAGGCTTGAGAA